>CANETO010000217.1 GCA_947440895.1 Planctomycetaceae bacterium
CGAGCACGGTGGGTGACCAGTGAAACGCAGTGGCCAGGCTCGTCGCCGCCACGGCCAGCACGAGCGTTTCGCCCCGCCAGCCGCGGAGGGCGGGCAGACAGACGAGCGCGGCCGCCACGCCCAGCCATTCGCAGGGCACGAGATCCTGCCAGAGCCAGGGGACGGCGATCAACGCAGCGATCGCCAGTGCCGCGAGGGCATCGATCCACCAGGGGGAGAGGCCGCTGGTGCGAACGGGTTGCCTGGCGGCGTCGACGCCGTCGGCGATCTGGTCACCCTGCAGGGGAGGGGAAAGGTTCATCCCTCGGTTCTAATCACGAACAGAGGCCGGCACAAACGAGCATCCCCAGCCAAGCGGGCCGCTGGCAACCTAAACACGAGCAGGCCGGACATCGCGGCGGGGCGGGAAGCCCTCGCCAGTGATGTCCGGCCTGTGGTCTCGTCGTGGGCCTTGAGTTCCGGGTGTACCGGAACCATAGGGCTTAGAAAATCGTGCCCGGCGGGGAGAAGGTGAGCGTGGTCGTGGTCCCGTCGGCAGCAGCCATGAGGTACACAACCTGACTCTTGGGGAAGCTGTAGTTCAAGGTCTTGGAAACGGTCTGTGCCGTATCCGCAGCCCAGGCCTGGCTAGCCACCTTCTTCGTCAGAAACTGGGCCACGCCGTTCTGGCTGACGGTCTTGGCACCAGCAGCCCCAGTCGCAGCACCAGTCTTCGCATTCACGAGCACCGGCGCGGAGCCGATGTTCTTGATACGAACAGTCTGGTTGTTGCTCTTGGAGCTTCCGCTGCTCCTGCCGCCGGCGAACGCCGCGTCAGTTGCAAACGCCAAGGCAGCGACCGCCAAGGCGATGGAAAAGCTACGAATCATTAGAACCTCGCTTCGAAGGAAAGTCTCTCAAGTCACGACCACACGAAGCGCTCGTGTGGCCGACTACGGGTTGCCCCGCAATGTTGTGAGCGGGTTGCCCCGCGATGTGTCTGGTGGTTGAAGCGTTCCTCTTCAAGGATCAATTTCAAGAATCAATTACAGTCCGGCGGACTCTGTCTCCCCACCGCTCTTGGTGCAGATGGCCACCAGGGAGGGGGCATCGATGCGGTCGCTGATAAACGTCACGTGTCCATCACCGAACAGGCCGTAGATGCCGCCGATGTGCAGGCTTCGGAAGCCATTGTCATTCTCTCCCGGCATGTTGATCACTCGGGAATTCAGCGAACAACAATTTGAGCCACAGGCCCAGCCAGCATCGCCTGATCGGCGGGTGTCGGGGGCACCCACCTGCTCCCGATCGACCGCTTCTGTCACGAGGAGGGTTTTCGACAGTCCGTCCGATGCTTGAACCGCCGCGGCAGGGAGTCGCGGCTGTTGCGAGGGCACTGTTCCCGCATCGTATTGAGGGGGCACATACAGCGTCGTGCCGGTGGCGTACAGCATGCCCGAAGACAGGAATCGCAGGTCTTTGCCGTTGACGATCGCAAGTTGTTCACCGGCTCGATTGATCGAGGTCCCCAGGACGCCGGCGTAATCCTGTTTTCCAGCGAACGACTGGATCCCGCTCGGGCAGACATAGGTAGGAATCGTCGCGTCGGCTATGGCAGAGTTGCCGCCCTTGTCATCCCAATTCTTCGAGTAGTCGATGCGGTTGGAAACCGTGGACTGTTCGAGATAGGGCAGCACAAACGAGGACCACGCGTGGAACCGCGCATTGGCCTGATCATTTCCAGGTGGAAACCGCTTCTTGGCCTGTTCGTAGTTGGAGAGGGCCACGCCCATCTGCTTGAGATTGTTGGAGCACTGCATCCGCCGGCTCGCTTCACGAACCCGCTGAACCGCTGGCAGGAGCAGGCCGATGAGCGTGCCGATGATCGCAAGCACCGCGAGCAACTCAACGAGCGTGAAGCCGCGCGGATGGTGAGGAGTTGACGAGATGCGTTTCATAGATGGAATCCCGAGGGTCAAGCCCTCTTGGTAATCTGCGTAGGATATGACGAGTGTGCTTGTAGTCAAGCGGAGGGGTTATGTTAAATCGTAACCGCGATTTTACCCTTGATTCAGTCTCGCGAGGAGCCGAGTGAACGACGTCTTTTCGTTCGCCGTAAGTTCTTTCTCGGTAATATCTTACGCATCGCGAAGCTGATCGAAAAACGAGCGCTGGGACGAAGGTCAGTCGATTATGAAGCGGGTCACGGCACCCGCGGCGAGCGGGTTGCCTGCGAGGTCCACGACCCCCGTCTTCACGAATGTCAGGCTGTAGGTTCCGGGTGCGAAGGCCTGAACGGCAGGGGTGAAGGCATACGAGCGATCTGAAAGCTGCGTTGTCGTAATTGGACCGACGTAGCTTCTCAGTGCTGGCGAGCCGAGGGGCGAGGTAAAGCGGGCGCCGACGTCGGTGAACGACAGATTGGCGAGACGGACACCGTTGACCGGCTCGGAAAATGTCAGGGTCACGCGTCCCGTCACCGGCCCGGTCGGTGTCGCCTTGAAGTTTGGATCGTAGGACAGACTGGCCGTCGGCGGTGTGGGATCGACGGCCATCCACATGGGCGTTGCTGTGCTCCAGACGCTCCCGGCACCGACGGCGTATGCCGAGATCGTATGGGCTCCCGCCGCGAGCGGACGGCCCGCGGGAGTAGCCAGACTCCATGCTCCTCGAACGGTGGCCGTGGTGATGCCGAGCAGTTGCCCATCGGCATAGACGACGACGCTCGAGCGGGCCGGGGCCACGCCGGTAAACACCGGCTTTGCGATTCGTGTGATCCCGTCCCCGCGGACGCCGGTATCGCTCGCCGCCGCCAGTCTGATGGAGGGCGCCGCCACCGTCAGTGCCATCCGTTGCTCAAGCGACTCCAGGCCAATGGCCGCCGTCTGCGGTCGTGTCCCTCGTGGGCCAGCCTGACGACGGCGGTTCTGAGGGGCGACCGTTGCACAGGCGCGGATAACCGATTGCAGAAAAGACAACGGCATGGGGCACCTCGGGGATCAGGCCGGCAGGCCACAAGGGTTTGCGAACCGGCAGGCCACAGGAACCCCGCAGCTTGCCGACGGAACCCATCTTCCGCCGCGAATCTGCCGAGTCAAGGAACAGCCCAGCCGGGATCAGGACGGTCGATCGGGTGGCGTGAAAATGCCATTGTCGGCGGCCGATGGCGGTACCGTCACCACCGGACAGTCGTGACTCACCGTTCAGTCCGGCTGCCGCCGGGGTGCCACATTTCCTCTCCAAGCCTCGTGTCAGGCCACCAGTGGGCGGTCATTGGCGGCTCCGTAAGTGCGTACGTATGATCGCCACCTCATCAGGGGCCATCGCGGTTTCTGGACGGACCGAACCCTCAGACAGCGAACGACAGACCATGAACGTCCTCGTCACCGGCGGCGCCGGATTCATCGGCAGCCACATCGTCGATGGCCTCCTGGCGGCCGGCCATCGGGTGGAGGTGCTCGACGACCTCTCCAGCGGTGCCCGCGACAATCTGCCCGCTGGCGTACCCCTCCATGTTGCCGACATCGTCGACCCGCAGGCGGTGGCCCGCGTCTTCGAGGTGGCACGGCCCGATGCCGTCTGCCATCAGGCGGCACAAATGTCGGTCAGTCGGTCAGTCCGCGATCCGCTCTTTGACGCCCAGGTCAACTGCATCGGCCTGATCAATGTGCTCGAAGCTGCGGCCAGGCACGGTTGCGGTCGCGTGGTCTTTGCGTCGAGCGGCGGGGTGCTCTACGGAGAGGTAACGTCACCCGCCCCCGAATCGACGCCACCCAATCCGGTCAGTCCCTACGGCATCACCAAGTGGGTGGGGGAACGGTATCTGAAGTTTTTCGCCGAAGAACACCAGATGGCGACGGTGGCCCTTCGCTATTCCAATGTCTACGGTCCGCGGCAGAACCCGCACGGCGAGGCAGGTGTGGTGGCGATCTTCTGCAAGAAACTGCTGGCGGGCGAAGCGGCCCGCATCAATGGGGATGGCCGCTATATCCGCGACTATGTCTTCGGCCCCGACGTCGCCCGCGCCAACGTGCTGGCCCTGACGGCGGACCTGCCCGGCGTGGTACCGGGAACGCTGACGAGTCTGAACATCGGCACGGGGATCGGCGCGGACGTCAACGAACTGGAATTGATGATTCGCGCCGCAGTGGGCGACGCCCTCACCCGTCGTGGTCTGGGGGGCATGCTGCCGCCGCCGGAGCACGGGACGGCCAGGCCAGGGGATCTGCGGTCCAACCTCGTCGATGCCAGCCGCGCCGGCAATCTGCTCGGCTGGCAGCCCACGGTGGGGCTCGCCGATGGGCTGGCCCTGACGGCTGAGTGGTTTGCCACGCAGGTCCGGGCCTAGCATCAGGGTTCAGTCGCCCGTCAGGCCGTCGAGGGTCCCCGTGACGAGCCGTTGCCGGAGCGACGGCGACTCCAAGTAGGGGGGGAATCGATGGCTTTTTCCGACGATCGGGGCGGCATCGACCTGGACGAACTCGATCTCCGGAGGCAGCCAGCGGGCGGGCATGTTCTCGTGACCGAGGGCCTCAGTTCGTAGATTGGGATCGACGAATTCAAAAAATCGCAGCGCCTGGTCACGCGTGTTGTTCAGCAGCGTCAGCCTGTCGATGCAGCGGAGCACGCTTCGGTATTCGCCGCACGGAGCC
>CANETO010000218.1 GCA_947440895.1 Planctomycetaceae bacterium
GAGATGGGCGTTGAACCTCCCCGCGAAGTCAGCGGGCGTGCAGTGCCGACGGGTCACGATCGACTCTCGTAACCCCGGGAGGTGCGTTTCGAGCGACTCGAGGATGGCGTCGCCGTATCTGGTGGCCACCGCCTCCCAGTCAATCGCCGCGTTGCCCAGGTGTGGCACGGGGCTGAGCACGTAGAACGACTCACCTCCGGCCGGGGCCATGCTCGGGTCGGTGATCGTGGGGGCGTGGAGATACAGGCTGAAGTCGGCGGGCAGGCTATGGCCGTGAAAGATGTCCCGCAAGAGCCCCATGAACCGCGACGCGAACAAGATCGTGTGGTGAGCCAGATTCGGGTACCGACGGTTGGTGCCGAAGTACAGCACGAACAACGACATCGACCAGGTCATTCGCTCCAGCCGCCGCTGGCGGCGGCCCGCCGCGGCGACCCCACGGTAGAGCTTGGAATAGGTATGGTGCACGTCGGCGTTTGAGACGACTGCATCGAACACCTCCGGCGGCCCGCCGGCGGCGTGGACGACGTGCTTGGTCGCGTCGCCGGCAGCCTCGAGCGTGACTCGATCGACCGGAGCCGCAAGTCGGAGCGTACCGCCGAGGTCTTGGAAGAGCCGCACGAGACCACGGACGAGTGCCCCGGTGCCTCCCTCGGGAAAGAAGACACCCCACTTCCGCTCGATCCAGTGAATCAGCGTGTAGATGGAGCTCGTCTCCATTGGATTCCCGCCGACGAGCAGGGGGTGAAAGCTAAACGCCTCCCTGAGGTGCTCATCTTTGACAAATCGTGAAACGGTCGCGTAGACGCTCCGGTCGGCCCGCAGGCGGGCCAGCTGCGGGGCGGCTCGGAGCATGTCGGTGAAGTGGAGGAAAGGGACGGCGCCGAGTTCCTCGTATCCCTTGGCGAAAACCTGTCGGGAATAGTCGGCGAAGCGACGGTAGCCTTCCACGTCGGCGGGATTTATGCGCCGGACCTGCTCGATCAACCCCGCCTCGTCGGCGACATAATCGAAGGCCACGCCGTCGTTCCACAGGAGCCGGTAGAGCGGGGTCACCGGCAACAGGCGGACGTAGTCGGCCATCCGCCTGCCAGAGAGCTCGAAGAGCTCCTCCAGGCAGTGTGGGGCGGTGATCACGGTCGGCCCGGCATCGAAGATGTAGCCGCCATCCTCGTAGACGGCAGCCCGGCCTCCCGGCTGGTCGTGGGCCTCGTAGCAGACCGTTTGGAAGCCCATCGACTGCAGACGGATGGCTGCGGCGAGACCGCCAAAGCCGCTGCCGATCACGGCCGCCCGCCGTTGCGGGCTGATGCCTGACCGAGGCGGATGTCCCCCTGCGACTGTCGCCATGTTCACGGAAGAGCCTCCGCCCTTGTCGGCTCGACGGCCATCCGCAGGGCGTCGCAGATCGCGGCCAGCGGGACGGCTTCACGGGCTCCGCCCGACGCGGCGGTGAGCCTATCGATTGCCCGGTCGAGCCGGGCGTTGATCTCAGCCGCCGCCCGGCGGTGGGTCGCGTCGAGCAGATCCTTGGCGAGCGGACGGAACTCAGCCCGCTGCTCTTCCGATTGCCGCAGTCGGCGTTGCCAGGCTGTGAACTGCTCGGCCGACAGCTCGCTCGCGGCCCAGGCCCAGGGCCAGGTGACGCGGCGGTTGCGGAGGTCGTCGCACCGATCCGATCCGTCGAGCAGTTCGCAGAGCTCGTCGACGTCGTTTTTCATTTGCAGGCAGATGCCGATCCGGCAGCCGAAGGCGGCAACGGCTTGCAGCGTCTGCGGGTCTCCCGCGGCCGCCTGAGCACCACACCACGCGGCCAGTGACGCGAGGCGGCCGGTCTTCCACCGCGAGATCGCCAGCGCCGTGACCTGAGCCTGCCGCGGAGTGACCTCGTCGATCCGCGTGGCGAGGTCGATCGCCTGACCCTCGTGACACTGCCGTGCCACCGTGATGAATCTGCCCACGAGCGCTGCCGACCGGGCGGGATCGTCCAAGGCAGCTGACGCCAGCTCCAGAGCGCGGAAATACATCCAGTTGCCGGCGTTGACGGCCCGGGCCGGCCCGATCACCTGGTGGAGCGCCGGTTGGCCGCGGCGGGTGAGCGATTCGTCTTCGAAGTCGTCGATCACGAGCGAACCGGCGTGCAGGAGTTCGACCGCATCGACGACAAGAGAGGGAGCCGCGCAACGGCCGCCGGCAAACGCGTAGGCCTCCTCGAGCAGGGTGGCCCGAAGCCGCTTGCCGCCCACGCCGGGATAGAGGTCGGGGGCGAGCTGGAGGGCCTTGGACCAGCCGTGCCCTGTGCGGGCGGTCTGGTGCGTTGCGCCGGCGAAGCCAAGGTGATTTTTGGTCATGTCGGCAGCGGCCCCGGGAGTGAGACAAACGACCTTGCAAAACGAATCGGCGCCAGGCCCATGGGCGGCCAGCCGATCATGATCCGAGCCGCATCGGTGAACGTAAAGCGATGGGCATAAAACCGGGCGATTCGCTCTTCCGGCAGGACACGGTAGAACCGCTGGAAGATCTTCCAACGGTCTTCGGGCCTGACCAGACAAAAGAGCAGACGGTTCAGAAAGCGGGCGAATCCTCGCCGCAGCCGGTCCTCCGCAGCCGCGGAGGCGACCTCCGCGGCGACTCGGTCCGGGCATGCCCGGGCGACGAGCTCCGCGAAGCGAACGGCCAGCGGCATCGAGTATCCCGTGGCGGCGTGGTACCAGCCGCCTGCATAGCCGCCGGCCGGCGACGGCCCCTCGCGCCTGGCTGCAGCTGTATAGGGCATCGGGAGACACCCGCGCTCGGTTCGGATCAGCTTCGCCGATCCTGCGTCGGCCTCGGCCAGCCGAGCCGAGATCAGCGAAGCAGCCCGCGATTCGTCACAGGCCGGCTCCTCGTGGAACCGGGTGTATTCCAGCAGCACTCGCTCAGGACCGAGCGGGAGTTCGTAGAGAAACTCGAAGCCCGCGGCCTGGTCCGCCGGGACATTCATGACCGTCGGTTCCGATGCTGGCCAGGGCCGAGCAGTCTCATACTCATGGCCGATGAAGGTCTGATAGCCCGCTCCGCCCGGCGACCCTGCCTCCGCCCGACCGCGACAGTCGAGGACCGCACGGCAGGAAACGTCGGCGGTCCCGCCGAGTCTCACCGCAGTCGGCGAGAGGATCTCGCACGACTCGCCTGTGCGAACGACGAGCCGGCCGGGGCGAGCTGCACCTCCCACTCCGCCTGCCAGCGACAGCGTCGCCTCGCGGAGGCGGTCGGACGTGATCGTCGCATAGGAGATTCCAACCCGCCGCGACAGCGTCGGAAACCTGACGCGATAGCCGGGCCAGCGGTGGGCGACCAGCGGGTCGAACCAGCTTCTCGCCTGCTCGGCGACGTCTGTCTCGTGAAATGACCAGGTGTGATTGCCGCACAGTTCATCGGCCCGTTCGAGGAGCAGGACTGTCGCCTCCGGCTGGTGCCAGGCCAGAGCATGGGCCAAGAGACAGCCTTGAAGACCGCCGCCCACGACACAGTAGTCGAACTCCGTGACCGATGTCATGCGGGGCTCTCCAATGTCACGCGGGGCTTCACGTGCAGCGACTGCGTCCGCCGCCGGGCGGACACCTCGCACAGCGGGGCGACGCCGTGCAGGAGCAGATGCGGCACGGCCACGGCGCTCAAGCCGACGAAGGTCGCCCGGATGAGCGTGCCATTCAAGCCTGCCCCGCCGAGCACGAGCCACGCGGCCAGCCCGACCAGAGCGATCGCCCCCACGGTCAAGGGCGCGAGGCTTCGGACTAATTCCGGCCAGGTCTCTCCAAGTTCCCGACGGAGTCGCTCCAGGCCCCGCGCCGAATGCCAGCCACAGAAATAGACCGGGAAGCTCACCAGCGGGCTCGTGAGGGCGAAGAGCACCACGAGTGACGCGACCAACGCGTTGTCGGCGAGCAAGACCCGCCGCCGCCGCCCGGTGCTTCTGCTGGCCACCAGGCCCTGGAGAGTCCAGGCGGCCGCCGCGAGCGGAAGCATGATCCACGAGCAAGCCGTCAAGAGGCTGATGGTCTGCTGAATGGCCGGGCCCGAGCTAACCGGCGCGGTCAGGCCGAGGATCGCGGCGACGTCCGGGGCGCGAAACACCAGCGGCGTCCAGATCACGAGCCCTCCGCGTGCAAACCGGAACACCGGCCGCATGCTCCGCGGACCGACCGGGAGCCGCGGCTCTTCCTGGCCGAAGTGCCAGGCTGAAGCCAGAAAAAATGCCACAACCGTGGCGGCCGGTGCCACGAACCAGCCGCACACGACCAGCACCGCAATCGTCAGATACCCGGCCAGAAACACCGGCAGCCATGTGGTTCCAAGAACCGGTTCGAGCCGCGGCCGGGCAAAGCGATGATCGGCCGCGCCGTGCGGCAGGCCGATCAGCGCGACGAGAGCAGCCAAAACGCCGGCTGTGACGCCGGCCGTGGCCTGAGAAAAAAAGAACGCGGCCCCGATAATAGCCCAAGAGAGCAAGATTACCGAGGCCGCGTGCATGGAAACACTATTCTTCTGCAGAGGGTTCCGTTGCTTAGACGGCGTACGCCTCACCGTGGGCAGTCTTTGTGCTCTTGGACTTGGCGATGAGATAGATCAGCACGCC
>CANETO010000219.1 GCA_947440895.1 Planctomycetaceae bacterium
ATGGGCTGCGCCGATCCCCGTGGCCAGCCGTTTGGCGGACCTGACGCGATGCGCGACGCTCGTCCCATTCATCGTGTCCACGTGGATGGATTCTGGATGGATCGCACCGAAGTGACGAACGTCCGCTTCGCCGAATTCGTGGCGGCAACGGGGTACGTCACGGTAGCGGAACGACCGCCAAGGCAAGAGGACTTCCCCGGTGCCCCGCCGGAAAGCCTCGTGCCCGGCGGGCTTGTCTTCACGCCGCCGGAAGGCCCAGTGCCGCTGAACAATCATTACGTGTGGTGGAACTACGTGCCTGGCGCCGACTGGCGGCATCCTACTGGCCCCGACAGTTCGATCACGGGTCTCGATGATGATCCGGTCGTGCAGATCGCCCACGACGATGCTGTCGCCTTTGCGGAGTGGTCTGGCCAGCGGCTCCCGACCGAAGCCGAGTGGGAATTCGCCGCTCGTGGTGGCCTCACTGGCAGCGTCTACCCCTGGGGCAATGAGTTTCATCCGGGCGGCCGATTCATGGCCAATACCTGGCAGGGCAGGTTTCCGCTGGAAAACACCGTCGCTGACGGTTTCGCTGCAGTTGCACCGGTCGGCGTTTTTCCCGCCAACGCCTACGGACTCCACGACATGTCTGGAAATGTCTGGGAATGGTGCTCCGATTGGTATCGGCACGACACCTATGCCACGGCGCACGCGACGGGCAACACGGAGCGGAATCCGCCCGGTCCGCGGGACAGTTTCGATCCCCTGGAACCGCACGAAAAGAAACGGGTGCTTCGGGGCGGTTCGTTTCTCTGCACCGAGCAATACTGCGCCCGCTATATCGTGGGCACCCGCGGCAAGGGTGAGCCGTCGAGCGGCTGCAACCATATCGGCTTCCGGTGCGCGAAGTCACGCTAGAGCGCTTCTCGCATGCGTCGAGCGGGCCTAGGGCGGCCTCACCGCTTCATCAGTTTCCGAAGCTCTGCGAGAGTTCTCGTGTTGGCAACGTCACCGGCTTCGAGGCCGGCTCGGCGGGCCTGGAGCACACCGCACCGCATCACATCGAAACCCTGCGTCGAGTGGGCATCGGTGGAAATCACGATTTTCACCCCCGCCTTCTTCGCAGCCGCCGCATGGTGCTCGTTGAGATCGAGCCGCCATGGATTGGCATTGATCTCCAGGAACGTGCCCGTCCGTTGTGCCGCGGCGATCACCGCCTCGATGTCGACGTCGTAGGGAGGGCGACGGTTGAGCAGCCGGCCGGTGGGATGGCCGATCACGCTCACATGAGGGTTCTCGATCGCTTCGATGATTCGGGCTGTGATCCGGTCCCGCGGTTGGTTTTGTCCGTAGTGGAGACTGGCTACCACCCAGTCGGCTTGCGACAGCACGTCATCGGGTAGGTCGAGTCCCCCTTTCTCCAGCATGTCGACCTCGATGCCCTTGAGCACCACGATCGGCGGGCGGCCATCTTCGGCCAACGACTCGTTGAGTCGATCGATCTGTTCCCACTGCGTCAAGAGCCGACGGGCGTCGAGTCCCCGGGCCATGGTCACTCGCTGACCATGGTCGGTGATCGCGATGTAGTGGAGACCACGGCTGATCGCCACGCGGACCATCTCTGCAAGCGTGTCCTCGCCGTCGGTGGCGGTGGTGTGCATGTGGAGATCGCCGCAGATATCGCCCAACTCGACCAAGTGAGGCAGTTCGCCGTGAGCCGCCGCGGTAAGCTCGTCGCGACCCTCGCGGAGTTCCGGCGAAACCCACGACAGTCCAGCCGCCTTGTAAACGTCCTGTTCAGTGGCGCCCGCAACACACAAACCCTTGGCGGACTTCGTGTCGTCCGTGAGCTCCGAAGTGAGTTCGTACACGCCATATTCGTTGATGGTCAGTCCCCGCTCCCGCGCCAGGGATCGCAGCCCCACGTTGTGTTCCTTCGAGCCTGTGAAATACTGCAAGGCGGCACCGAACGAGCGGTGGTCGACGACCCGCAGATCAATCTGGACACCCTGCGGACCCCGAACGCTGGTCTTGGTGTCTCCACGCAGCAGAACAGCCGAGGTCTCCTTCCAGCCGCAGAGACGGTCCATGACAGCGGTCGGTTCGCCGCTCTCCACGACGAGATCGAGATCGCCCACCGTTTCCCGCCCACGCCGCCAACTTCCGGCTCCCTCGATCTGTCGAACCTCGGGACATCCACGCATCCAGCCGAGCAAGTCCTGCATGATTGCGTCGGCCTCCTGCCATAGCAGCCGGGTGTGATCAGGGTTTTTCGCAAAGCCGATGTTGCCGAGGATCGCCGACTGGGTCTTCGCGCCAAACCCCTTGACGGCTGCAACCCGTCCCTCCCGACACGCCGTTTCGAGCGACTCGAACGAGTCGATGCCCAACGCATCGACCAACAGTTTCACCTTCTTTGGGCCGAGTCCGGGGATCCTCATCAGGTCGAACACCACCGACGGCACTGATTTCCGCAACTCCGCCAGCAGCGGGAGTTCGGCCGTGTCGAGCAGGGTGCCGATCTTGTCTGCCAAGTCGGCTCCGATCCCTTCGAGATCGGTCAGGGAACGCTTCGGATCGGCCCGCACGGCGGCCACGGATTCAACCAGGCCGTCGATCGTACGGGCAGCGTTGCGGTAGGCCCGCACGCGGAACACGTTGCCCCCCTGATACTCAAGCAGATCGGCAACCTGCTCGAACGTGGCGGCGATGTCGGCGTTCGTCACGGCGAGCCTCTGGACGTCGACCTCGGGGGCAGCAACGCGATTCGATCAGTTCAGGATCTGGCGACGTCGCACGAGTTCACTTTTTCGGTATCGTAGCAAGCCCGCTTACTCTTGCACGCGGCCGGGAAGGGCGGCGGTCGGGTAGCCCGACGGCCGTGCCAACTGAGAAGGGTGCCATCCGGCAGCAGGCTGCCATGAGGTGGTGTGGCCCGTCGGCTCCAACAGTTTCGGAAAGGCACCGGTCGTCGCACTTGGGCCACCGCCCGGTAGCACCGGCATCCCGTTGCTACCGCTCGTGCTCGTGCTGCCGCCTGCGCCATTGGTCATTCCGTTGCCTTGCCCGCCCAAGGGGGCAAGTGATGGCGGCGGCGTGGTGGTGGCAGGGCCTCGATACGGCTGCATCGGCGGTGCGATACCTGGGTTGGAGGGGATTGTGGACTGCGCTGCGGCGGTCGGGCCTGCACCGCCCTGAATCGGCGTCCGCTGGAGTTCCGGGATCGGCTTCAGCGAGGGCGTGGGAGAGAGCGTGGGCGGCGCCGTCGGCTGCGGCTGGACTGCCGCGGGAGCAGGGGCGGCATAGGTGCCTCCCTGCGGCACGATGGGCTGCTGGAAGGTGGGCTGCTGGTAGACCGGCTGCTGCGATCCCTGCTGCGGCACCATGGCGGGGGCCATCGCCGGGGCAGCGATATTCTGCGGCATGCCGGGCTGAATCAGTTGTTGCGACACATCCGTCCCAGCCGACCCCCACGCCTGTGGTGGTGCCTGAACGGTCGACGCGAACGGACTCGCGGACGTACCGGCGGACGCGGGTGCCATCATGGGCGCCGTCGCCGCTCCCGGCGCCGCATAGGCGCCGGCACCGGTGTACCCCGGTTGCATCTGCACATACTTGGTCGAGTACACGGCCCGGTACTGGGTGACCGGCACGTTGACCGGCTGCTGCACGTATTGCGTCACCTGCTCCATGCACTCACGTGGGCATCCGGTGCAGGGATCAATTTCGGTGGACGGCTTATAGCTGGTGACGGGCACGCACTGATACTGAGTTTTGTAGGTCGTTTCCGGCACGTAGCTGACCTGCTGAACCGGCACGACGACGGGCGGCGGAGGCGCGGGGATCGGTGCCGCAACTGGGGCCACGATCGGGGCCACGATCGGCGCGGGGATGGGGGCGACGGCATAGGCCGTGGGCGGTTTGCGGCAGCCCGCGAAGAGGTCTGTCAGGCAGCACTGGGCCTCACAGGCAGTCGGTGCCATGCCTGCTGCACTGCTTGCCAACAGCATGACGAACAAAGAACGACGGATTCTCATCGCAGACTCCTGAGGCTCGGTGGGCCGACCGGCCGGTTTCGCCGGCTCGATCACCATCATCCCTAGCCTAGGTTGCGCTCTGGTGCGCCTCGGTAAGAAAATCCGTCTGCGTGTTCATGAATCTTGCCGCGGGGGCCGGCACGACCGGTACGGTCGACAGGACCGTCACCACCCAGGCCCTGAATCGGGGAAGTGACGGCCTCGAAACGGTCATACAGTTCGTACAGCGACTCACGGAGATTGCCGTCGTGATTCGCAAATGCGTCGCGAATGTCGGCCACACGGATGAGGCTTCCGAGCCAGACCCCGTGATTGGGAAGGCTTTCGACAATGGAGTGCAGCAGGACGGGGGTCGTGGTGCACCTCGCCAGCTCTGGAAAACCGACTGCGCGGTGCGACGTGACGAGCAGGCGGCGGCCCGTCGCGCGGGCCACCATCCGAAACAGACCGCCGACGAGCCAGCCGGTGCATTCCCAGCTGTCGATGCAGATGGTGTCGTCGGGGCCAGCTTGCCGGATCGCCATCCAGACCATCGGCGCATCGGCATAGGAATGCAGTCGGA
>CANETO010000220.1 GCA_947440895.1 Planctomycetaceae bacterium
CGTGCCCACGGGAATCACGCTGCGAGTGGCGGCACCGGCCCGGTTTGTGACACTCGGTGATCTCCAGGAGGAACGCCGCGCTGCCCAGCAACGTCTGCGGGATGATGTTCAGCAGGCGATCGAGATGAGTGCTGGCTGGCAGCAGGACCGCGTCCGCGCGTTCCTGGATTCACGCCGCGACGGCGTCAGTGTGGTCGCCGATCAAGCCTGGGACAGGGCGCTGACGGCACTGTCCTCACCGTTTCCTCAGTCGCCGCCGCTTGGCATCGTGACGGATGATCAGGCTACCGGGACTGTCGCCGGACAGATCACGATCCGTGTCGTCCGGCAACGCGACCCAACCGCGTGGGGACGTGCCATGGCCACACTGTCGCTGCTGGCGTGCGGCGGACTCGCCTGGATGGCAGCGAGAAACGGTTGGTCGCTGCACCCGGCGGTGTGGATGCGGGTGATCCCCGCGCTGGCACTGCTGGCAGGAGGCGTCTGGGCCGCATTACTCGTGCCCATGTGGCCTGGCCTGCTGCTCATGGCCGGCGGTGCCATGGCGTTGCTACGGGTATGGCCGTCACCGCGGCCTGCCGTGGCAGTGGAGGCTGACGTATCAAACAGACCGCTGGATACCACGGTGTATCGGCCGCACCAGCCGTAGGCCCCGCTGGACCCGTGACACGAAGCCCCCTGCGGAAGCAGGGGGACTCCGGGTGTGAACACCATCCCGTGTACCATGCAGATCCGGTATCGCCCAACAACCCGGTGCCCCCGGACTTCCGTCCGGGGCTTTGTGTCAGACGTGCGCTAGGCCCGGAGGGCCGTTACCCGGCGTGAAGCCGATGAAATGGGCCATTTCTCTGGCAGACGGGGCAAGCCAGGGGATGCGAAAAGCGATCTGGCTCCCGCGGGCCGGCCGCCGCTAGTGTCCGCCCGCTCATGGGCCGCCACAGGCCCAGTCGCATGGCGTTCCGGGGGGAATCCGCCGGGCGGGAGCCGAGATCGGCGGGATGCACCCGTCCGAACGGAGACGGTTTTCAAGGAGGCTGATTGGCATGCAGGTCGGACGCAGTGACGGTGGGCGGACCCCGGGCCGCCGATGGTTGGTGAACATCGTGCTGGTTGTGCTCTGTGCTGCCTGGCATGCCACGGCTGTGCTGGCTGCTGGCCATCGCACCGCCAACTTCGTGGTCGATGCTCCGACGGAGACGCTGGCCCGGCGCATTGGCGACGCCGCAGAACAGTATCGCCACGACCTTGCCATCGAGTGGACAGGCAGCCCGCTGCCTCGCTGGAGCCGTCCCTGTCCGATCCAGGCACAGGTCGCCCCCAACCTCGGCGCCGGCGGCGCGACGAGCTTCGTCTTTGACAATGGTGAGGTCTTCAACTGGACGATGACGATCCAGGGCAGCGAGCAACGCATTCTCGACTCCGTGCTGCCGCACGAGATCACCCATACCGTCTTTGCGACCCACTTTCGCCGACCGCTGCCGCGGTGGGCCGACGAGGGCGCCTGCACCACGGTCGAGCACCCTGTGGAGCGGGCCCGGCAACATCGGCTGCTGATCGAATTTCTCACGACCGGTCGGGGCATCGCCTTCCCGCAGATGTTCGCCATGCGGGAGTATCCTGCCGACGTGCTCCCGCTCTACTCGCAGGGCTATTCGCTGGCCAGATACCTCATCGAACGCGGCGGTCGGCACAAGTATGTGGCGTTCGTCGGGGACGGCCTCACTGCCGACGACTGGTCGGGCGCTCTCACGAGGCACTATGGCGTGGGCAGCGTACCGCAGTTGCAGCATCAGTGGCTGGAATGGGTGAAGCTGGGCTGCCCGGCACCGCCGGCAGCTCTGGCAGCGGCGCCGGTCCCGTCCACCGACTGGTCGCGGACGTCGCGTGGCCAAAGCCCCGATCCCGTTCCGGCACCACCAGTCGTTGCAACTCCCGTGGCCACCACCGCGGGTCGCCGATCGATCTACGCCTCACAGGCACGCCGGCCATCCGAGCCGGGCAGCAGCCAGCCCGTCCGCTGAGCGGCGCAGGGCTCACGTGTTCCAAGCCGCCGGGGGCGGTGCAAGCCTCCGACTCGGAGCGAGGATACGCTCACTCGCTTCGGCTTCCCCCGACCCCCGGCTCGTCGAAGAGCGGAGCGAGTCGTTCTTACAGCCCGGCGCCGGTGACGAGCAGTGTGATGTGGTAGAAGACCGGCGCGGCGAAGCAGATCGAATCGATGCGGTCGAGCACACCGCCGTGGCCGACCACGAGCGTGCCGTAGTCTTTCACGCCGCGGTCCCGCTTGATCGCCGACATCGTCATGCCGCCGGCGAATCCCATCGTCGCCACCACGAGGCCGGCGAGCGCCGCCTGCCAGGGCTGAAACGGGGGCGCCGCCCACCAGAGCGCTGCGGCCAAGAGGGCCGTGCTGGTGGCACTGCCGACCAATCCCTCCCAGGTACGGTTGGAACTGACGGCTCCGGCCACCAGTCGCCGGCCGAGCATCCGGCTCCAGACATACTGCATGCAGTCGGCGAATTGTACGAGGAGGATGAGGAAGAACAGCAGCCGGAAATTTGCGCTGCGGCCGACGGCTCCTGCGCCCTCGATGGGAATCTGGAGGAGCGCAGGCGCAAAAGACAGGCAGTAGACGCAGACAACCAGACCGGCCTGGATCTTCGCGGTGCGTTCCAGGAACCGTTTATAGTCGCCGGCAAACGCCACGCGGGCCAGCACGAACAGGGTGGCATAGACCGGGAGGAAGACACTGAAGATGTCGTAGCGGTTGAGGCCCACCAGGAGGTAGTGGAGCGGCGTGAAGGCAAAGAAGACCCAGAAGAGGGCGCGATGGTCGCCCTTGCGGGTCGGCGTGAGCGTGATGAACTCCCGTAAGGCCCAGAATGAGACCAGTCCAAACAGAACGACCGTGGCTGTGGTGCCGAGCCAGAAAGCGGCCGCCAGCACGGTGCAGAGCACCCACCAGCCGCGGATCCGCAGGTTGAAGGTGCGGATGGCGGCGGGGTCGAGGCCGCGGTCGGGGTGCCGCTTGAGGAACTGGCCCACCGCCGTGACCGCGGTAAGCAGCGCGAGCACGCCGGTGATCAGGGCAATGGTACGGATGTCGTTCATCGACGCGGATGGTTCCTGGCTATTCCTTCAGCGAAATCACCGCTCGCCGGGCGCGAGCCAGGAAGTCGAGCTTGGCCTCGCCGCGTTCCAGCCACAAGGGTGGGCCGAAGCTGATGCAGGAGAGGAGGGGCACCGGCAGGAATTCGCCGCGCGGCAGGACGCGATTCAGGTTGTCGATGTGCACGGGGATCAGTTCGATGTCGGGACGCTTCTTGGCGAGGTAGTAGAGTCCGCTCTTGAACTCGTCGATCTCACCGCTGACGCTCCGGCTGCCTTCCGGAAAGACGATGAGTGAATGGCTGGTGCCCGCTTCCCGCAGCATTAGGTCAACCGGACTCTGGTGCACCTTGATGGCGGTACGATCGATGAGGATCGCGTCGAAGACCTGCTCTGCGAGCCAGCGACGGAAGATCCCCCGCGACCAGTAATCCTTGGCGGCGACGGGACGCGTGACTTCCCGCACCGGCTGCGGCAGCGATGCCCAGATGATGAGAGCATCGAGGTGGCTCGTATGATTCGCAAAATAGATGCGCTGGCAGGTGTCGGGCTGGCTGGCGATCCAGCGGACACTGGAGCCGGCGAGCAGGCGGGCCAGGGCAGCCAACGACAATCCCGCCGCCCGGCAGAATGCGGTTCGGCCAGGCTTGGGGGCGAGTAACGGCCCGGACAACGGCGCGGAGGCAACGGGTTCCTGCAGGTCGGCTGGCGACAACATACAACCATCATCCCCGGGCGACAGCCATCTGGTCAATGATCAGCGGCTCTTGTCCGCGGCATTGGGCCCGTTGGGGAGATCGGCCACGAAGGGGTTGTGGCGGCGCTCGTGGCCCACGGTCGTGGTGTCGCCGTGGCCGGGGAACACGACGGTGTCGTCGGGGAGCGTATAGAGGCCTCGGCGAATGCCGGCGGCCAGGTCGGCGAAGTTCCCGTCTGGAAAATCGGTCCGTCCGATGCCCTCTTGGAACAGGACGTCCCCGCCAAAGACGAGCCCAGGCCGGGTGTTGTCGGTGCGGAAGACGACATGTCCGCACGAATGGCCCGGGATCGCGACCACGCTGATGACAAACCCCGCCACGTCGATCGTTTCGCCGTCGCTCAGGAGGCGATCGGCCGGCGGGCTGATGAGGGCCAGTCCGAAGGCTCCCGAGAGATTGCCAGCCGGATCGGTCAGCTTCGACGCGTCGTCGCGGCCGATCAGGATCGGAAGCCCGGGCCACCGCTCGCGGAGTGCGGCATTTCCGGCGATATGGTCGGAGTGGCCGTGTGTGAGCAGGATCGCGGCAGGAGCAAGTCCGTGCTCGTCGATCCAGTCGATGACAGCCTCGGGCTCGAAGCCGGGATCGATGACCAGACACTCGGGGCGGTCCCGGCGGCTGAGCACGTAGGTGTTCTCGCCGAAGGGGGCCGACTCGATGCGGGCCACCACGACGTCTGGCTGGGTCGGCAGCAGTTCGGTGAAGGCC
>CANETO010000221.1 GCA_947440895.1 Planctomycetaceae bacterium
ATCCGTGAGGGGCTGCCCATGTCCCGAGAGCCGGCGTTGCTGACAAGCGCAGGCAGGATGCCGGAGCGCAGTCAGCATCGAGTGAGCGAAGGCAGGATGCCGAAAGCGAACGTCCGGCGACGGGGCATGGGCAGCCC
The DNA here is from genome assembly GCA_947440895.1 of Planctomycetaceae bacterium. GTDB lineage: Bacteria > Planctomycetota > Planctomycetia > Pirellulales > UBA1268 > CAMCQY01. Next base: position 138 of record CANETO010000221.1, read on the forward strand.
CGAACCGTGGCCAACCAAGCTCCCAGTAGCAACTCATGGCGTCCCTGAGCCTCCTGACGTGACCTCCAGAAAACGTCCCGCGTTGTAGTAGGCTGCGCAGGCACCCTCGCCCGACACCATCGTGGCGCCCAGCGGTCTGCGTGGCGTGCACTCCTTCCCGAAGGCGGGGCACTGATTCGGCTTGAGAGTGCCTTTCAGCACCTCGCCGCTTTTGCACAGAGGCGACTCCGTCGTCGTAATGCCTGCCACCGCAAAGCGTTCCTCGGCGTCGAAGCCCCGGTAGGCGGCGGAGAGCGACCAGCCGCTGTCGGGGATCGTGCCGATGCCCCGCCATGCCCGATCATGCGGTGTGAACACCTCGTTGATGACGGCCTGCGCCGGCTCGTTGCCCCGCTCGTTCACAACCCTCGCGTAGGCGTTCTCCACCTCGTGCCGCCCCTGCTCTAGTTGGATCACCGTGCGGCGAATGCCGTCGAGGAGGTCAAGCGGCTCGAATCCAGTGATCACGATCGGCACACGGAAGCAGTCCGCGAGCGGCGGATACTGCCAGGTGCCCATCACGCTGCAGACGTGGCCGGCGGCGAGGAAGGCCTGCACCCGGTTACCTGGAGACCGCATGATCGCTTCAATAGCCGGCGGCACGAGCACGTGCGACACGAGCATCGAAAAGTTGTGGAGGCCTTCCTGCTTGGCAAGCTTCACGGCCATCGCGTTGGCGGGGGCCGTGGTCTCAAACCCGATCGCAAGGAATACCACTTCGCGATCGGGGTGCTGCCGGGCGAGCTTCACGGCGTCGAGCGGCGAGTAGACGACGCGGACGTCGCCGCCACGGCCCTTGACCGCAAAGAGGTTCTCGCGGGATCCCGGCACGCGGAGCATGTCGCCGAACGAGCAGAAAATCACCCGCGGATCGGCGGCGATCGCCAGCGCCCGGTCGATCACCTCCAGCGGCGTCACGCAGACCGGGCAGCCGGGGCCGTGAATCAGTTCGACCTCTGGCGGCAGGACCTGATCGATGCCGTTGCGAATGATCGAGTGGGTCTGGCCACCGCAGACCTCCATGATCGCCCACGGCCGCGTGACCACGCGAGCGATCTCGGCCACAAGCCGCCGGGCCTGCTCCGCGTCGCGATATTCAGTGAGGTGCTTCATGTCGGGTCAGCCGGAAGTCTGTGATGTCAGCCTCCGAGGGCGTCCGCCTCGTCGCCCGCGCGAAGTTCCTCAAGCGCCTCCTCCAAGAGACCGATCTCCGCGAAGGTGCGGAGCGTCTGCTGCGCCGAGGCCTCGTCGATTCTGCTGATCGCGAATCCCACGTGCACGATCGTGTAGTCGCCGACGGCGATATCCGGCAGGTAGGCGAGGCAGATCTCCTTGACCACGCCGCCGAAATTCACGCGGCCCATCCGCGTGCCGTTCTCCTCGTGGATCGATTCGACCTGTCCGGGCACGGCAAGACACATCATTCCCCTCCACGCTGCCAGAGCATGACACGATTGTTTCCCGAGTCGGCTACGGCCATGCTGCCGCCGTGGAGACAGACACTATAGGGCCAGCAGAGCGTCTCCGGGCCAACGGCCTTCCAGTGGTTCTCGCCGCAGGAGTCAAAGTCACACTGACCCACCACCGCAGCGGCCTCGCTCCCCGACGGCTGGTAGATCGGCAACGGCCAGAACAGCACGCGGTTGTTGGCCGTATCGGCGACCGCGAGCGAATTATTGAATAGCGACAGTCCGTAGGGAAATCGCAGCCGGCGGGGCCCCTGTTTCTGATGCGGTAGTTCCCACGCCGACTGAGAATCCTTTTGGCCGATTACGACGTCAGCCGGCCTGTCGACCGTCGGCCGGCCCGCCCAGCCGAGCACGCGATGATTGCCGGCATCGGCGATGAAGAGCATCTTGTCGGTGCCAGCAATCGCATGCGGCCAGCGAAACGATGACGGGCCCACCGGCCCACCGCGATTCTCGTCGGCCTCGTGCATGCCGTCCTGACCCAGCACGATGTCGGCCGGTGCGTCCCGATCAGGCAGCCCGTTCCAGATCAGCACCCGCCGGTTGCCCGTATCGGCCACGTGGAGCCGGCCACCGATCCAGGCCAGCCCGTAGGGCCAGTAGAGCGTGTCGGCGGCAACGCTGCTGCCGCCGCGATTACGTTCAACGGTGCCGAGCGAAGGCTGGCCAATGCAGAAGTCGGGGGCCGCATCGGACGATTCCGGCACCCTGTTCCAGACGCCGATCCGGTGGTGCCAGGCATCGGCGACGAGCAGCTTTCCTTCCGCCACGATCACACCGGTCGGCAGGTGGAGCCCGTTCTCCGGACCGCGGCCATGAGCGGCTGGCCCCTCGTCTTCGAACGAGCACTGTCCGAGCACGACATCGGCCGGTGTGCCATCCTCGGCCGGCAGCCCGTTCCAGATCAGGATCCGGTGGTTCCCCGAATCGCAGGCGATGAGCCGTTCGCCGTCGAGCCACACGCCCCGAGGCGCGTAGAGCTGGCTGCGGGTCGGCTGCGCGGCCGGCAACGCGAGACCGCCCGCGGACGCGGCCCCCAGCCGGCAGGCCGGCTTCCACTCGGTGGAGAGCGTCGCTGTCATGTCGGCCTCACCCAGACCACGCCGTCGGTCACGCGGAGCGGGAACGGCTCCAGCTGGCACTGGGGCGCGGAAAAACACTCACCGCTTGCGCTGTCAAACTGAAACCCGTGCCACGGGCAGGTGATCGTGCCCGATTCGGCGTCGCAGACGCCGCGCTCGAGCGGCAGTCCCTGGTGCGCGCAGGCATTGCGAAAGGCCCGCAGACCCTCCTTCGAGCGGATGACGATCACATTCGCACCGTCCGCGTCAAAGGCCAGCGGTCGATCGGGGGCGACGTCGTCGGCTCGCGGCCCCTGCACCCAGCCCGCGCCCTGCACGACCCGCTGGCGACCGTCGGGCCCCGCCGTCACGACCGGCAACTGAATCTGGAGGACGTTCAGAGATTCCCCTTCCGGCTCCGTCGGCACGACCTCGACCCCCTCGATCTCCGGCACGTGCTCCTTGAGCGACTCCTCCACGGTGGTCCGCAGCGTCACCGCCGACATCGAGCATCCGTTGCAGTTGCCGGAGAGCTGCACGAATGCCCGGCTGTCGCGAACATCCACGAGCGTCACGTCGCCGCCGTGCGATTGCAGGGTAGGCCGCACCATTTCGATCACGCGGCTGACCCGCGTCCGTAGGTCGGCCCGCACGAGCCCGTGCATCGAGAAGAGTGCGTAGACCGTGGGATCGTCGACCAGTTCAAAGAGCAGCTCCTTACCACGCGAATCCTCCTTGAGCCGCCTGACGATCCTGGTGAGCCCCACCTTGTGAAACTCCTCGATCGCCGATTTGAGGGCCATCGCCTTCGCTCGCTGTTCGGGCTCGAGGCCCCCCACCTCCGCCACCGCGTGATCGACCCGTTCAGCCAGCTGCGCGAGATCATCGACGGTGAGCGTGGGCACGCTCGTGGCATCGGGCTGGTTCATGGTGCTGCTCATGGTGCTCGCTCTGCTCACGGTGGAGATGCCATCACGATCGCTCAGACCGACTGGTATCCGGAATGCTGCTCCAAGGCCTCGATCGACTTCTGTAGCAGGAGTTCGGCGAATAGACAGCGGGCCAGTACGCCGATCCCCTGCTCCACCGTGCCAGCCGACAGGATCGCCGTCTTGTGAGACTCGATCGATCGCTTCGGCAACGACCGCAGCACGAAGCAGCCGCCGTCGATGGTGTCGAGTAGGAAATCCTGAAAGATCGCGTCGACGAAGCCACCGAGCCAGACGCCATCGCCATCCGGTTCCGCCCGCAGCTTCACAAGCGCCGGCTCGGCGTCGCGAAACCGCTCCTCCAGCCGGGCCACGAATCGCTCGGTCGCCGTCTGCAGGAGGAAGTCGAACTGCTGCCGCTGGTGGAGATCCATTAGAGTGCCCCCCGCGCAGCCCGTGACTCGGCATCCTGCTGCTGGATCTGGTCGAGCATCTCCTTCGACGTCAACGATTCGTCGAAGCAGTCGTGCCACGAAAAGAGCTTATAGGCATGCGCCAGTTTCTCGATCGCCGGCTTCAAGATGCCGAGGTGGGCCAGCGCGTTGGCCTGATTGAGCAGCACGCGGGCGTGGGCCACCGGGTCACGGGCCTCGGTCCGCACTTGCAGCACCTCCTCGTAGGTATCGACCGCCTGCATGAGGTTTTCCTCCGGATGCGAGGAGGGAAGGTATTGCAGGGCGCTGGCCAGATTCATCTTCACGCTCGACCACATGTCGGGATCCCGGTCGCGGTCATACACCTTGAGCGCGTGGCGAAACGACTGCACGGCGATCCCGGCGCGAAGGAGATCGCTCGACTCGCGGGAGGGCATCGAGAGATAGGTCAGGCCGAGGTTGTTCTGCAGCTGGCCGTAGCACGCAGGA
>CANETO010000222.1 GCA_947440895.1 Planctomycetaceae bacterium
ACGGAGACACTTGGGTGGAACGAAGTCGCAACGAGACCGCGATGACCGATACTGCCAACGCGATCGTGGGCGCGACCGTCACCCGGGTGCCGAACCAGGGGCCGCCGAGCTTTCGCGCGCAGGCTGTTCTTGCGGGCACTGGCATTGATCTGGCGGCGCTTGGCTCGACCGATCGGACCGGCGCCGCACCGCTGGCGGTCGAACTCATCGGCTCGCTCACCGGTGGCGCTCTCGCCGTCAATGCGCCGGCGAGCGGCGGTGTGGCCTTCCTATTTCGCTATGGGGCCGTGGTGTTCTTCGATGCAGCCCCGGCCGGCATCACGGAGTATCTTCGGCAGATAAGCCCGCAGATTCGCCAGTCGTTCCCGCAGGGCGAGCGGGAAACCGAGGTGCTCGATATCCGGGTCGATGCGACGGGCAAGGAGACGATCGAGCACAACACGCTCGTGCTGGCCGATGGTTCGCTCGAGAAGCTGCAGCTCGTCGCTGACATCATGGCGAAGAGTGTGTCGCTGGCGCACCACGAGAAGGGCATCGAGCGGCAGTTCGAACGGATCGAACCCTTTGCCGTGAGTCTCGACGAGTGGGGCCGGGGAGGCCGGGCCGCCCGCGAACTGCTCCACAACCTCGGCGGGGCTTTACTCGCCGAGCACCGCGTCGTGGCCGGCACCCGGGTGGATGACTCGCCAGAGCTGCTCTGGGATCATCCCGAACTTGAGCGACTCTGGGCGCGGCTCCGCGACGAGTTCGAGATTCGCGAACGGTTCGCGGCATTGCACAGCAAGCTCAACCTCATCTCCCGGACCGCGGAGACGGCGCTCGAGCTCCTGCAGAATCGCCGCGCCCTGCGGGTGGAGTGGGCGATCGTGGGGCTGATCGTATTCGAGATCGCCCTGACGCTCGTGCAGTGGGCACTGGGCGTGGGTCGGTAGGTAGTCCGGGCACTCTGCAATTCCACGGACGCAGATCGCCCGGGACAATGTAAACCCTCAAGATGCTGAGGAGCCGGTCGGAGGCACGCGCAGGAGTCCGGTGAATTCTGCGACTCACGAGCGATGCACGATTCGTCCAGGAGCCGCCCGTAGCAGAATCCGCCGGCGACGAGCATGCCGCAGCCGGCGAACCAGTGAGGGTGACTTCAGTCCTTCAACATCACGGGCTGCCCCACTGCGACACTTTGCCCGCAACCAGATTGGTAAATTTACGGTCGAGAACGGTATAAAAAGGCCTTATTCCTTTGCCTGCCGTCCGGAGCCATGTCATGTTTGCTTGCCGCAGCCGCGCCGTATTCATCGCCTCCCTGTTCGTGGCAGTCTGCTCGCTATCGGGCGCGGCTCCGCAGGCACAAGCGCAACAGGTCGCCGTCGAGGAATTCTCGCTCGACAACGGCATGCGGTTTCTGCTCGTGCCGCGTCGCGACCAGCCCAACGTCGTCAGTGCCGGCTGGGTCGCCCGGGTGGGGAGCGTCAATGAGCGGCCCGGCATCACCGGCATCAGCCACTTCTTCGAACACATGATGTTCAAGGGCACCGACACGATCGGCACCCGCGATGCCGAGCGTGACGCGAAGTATCGCGCCGAACAGAAGGCCGTCCGGGACGAGATCAACCGGATCGTCTGGACGAAGCAGTATGACCGGCTGAAACGCGGCGAGATCGCCGACGCCTGGGATCCAGCCAACGACACGCAGGAGTTGCGGGTGCTGCGGGGCAGGCTCGATGCGCTGATTCGCGCCCAGCAGGGCCGCGGCGACGGTGGTGCCGAGGCGGCCACGATCGTCAAGGATGAGTTCGACCAGGTCTACACGCGGGCCGGTGGCAGCGGCATGAACGCCTTCACAAGCCAGGACCTCACCTGCTACTTCATCACCGTGCCTGCCAACAAGCTGGAACTCTGGGCCTGGATGGAGAGCGACCGGCTGCACAACAGCGTGTTCCGCGAGTTCTATTCCGAGCGGGACGTGGTGCACGAAGAGCGCCGGCTCCGCACCGACAGCACGCCCACGGGCCGCTTTCAGGAACAGTTCGACGCGATGTTCTGGGAATCGTGCGGCTACTCGTGGCCCGTCATCGGCTGGCCCAGCGACCTGAACAGCTACACGTTCGAGCAGGCGATGGACTACTGGAACGTCTATTACCGCCCCGGCAATCTCTTCGGCATCGTGGTCGGCGACTTCGACCCGGTGGCGGCGAAGGCCTTCATTACCCAATATTTCTCGCGGCTTGATACGGGCACGAAGCCTCCGCCGCCAGTGGTCACTCTTGAGGTCGACCAGATCGCCGAGCAGCGGATGAACGCCGAGGGGGACGTGCCGCCGGCGGTCGAAGTCCGCTATCACACGGTGCCGGCCGGCCATGTCGACAGCTATCCGCTCGACATGCTCTCTGAACTGCTCAACGAACGCACCGGCCGGCTCTACACTGGCCTCGTGGAAGGGCGTGCCATCGCCGGGTCGGCGCGAACCGCCTCCGACACCCGAAAATATGCCGGCCTGTTTTCCTTCGAGGCAGAGACCCGCGGCGAGGCCACACCCGAGCAGCTCGAACAGGCCTGGTATGAGGAGCTGGCAAAGCTGCAGGCGACGGAGGTGCCGGAGCGGGAACTCCGCAAGGTGAAGAACCGCGTGGCGGCGGGCAACTACCGGCGGCTGGAAAACAACATGTCGCTCCTGATCCAACTGGCCTTCTTCGAGACGCTGCTCGACTGGCAGGAGATCAACAACGGGCCGAAGAAGTACGAGGCCGTCACGGCCGCCGATATCAAGCGAGTGGCCAACACCTATTTCTCGTCAGCCAACCGCAGCGTGGCGGTCTACCGTCGCACGGCGGCTGGAACGAAGTAAGGAACAGAGGCATCACCATGAACATCATGAACATACGGATCACGAGAGCCCTCATGAGAATCGTTCTGATAATCGCAGTCTTCACGCTGGTGCTCGTGTCGCCGTGTCACCGCGTGCATGCCGAGCCACCCGCGGCCAGCATTCCCGCGCGACCCGAGCAGATCGTGTTTGCACCGCTCGCCTTCGAGCCGCCCGATGCGGCCGGGTTTCGCCGTGTGCTTCCTGATGGCACGGTGGTCTACCTGGCCCCGTCGCACGAGTTTCCGCTCGTGAATCTCGTCGTTACGTTCAAAGGGGGCGCGTCGCTCGATCCGATCGAGATGCCTGGCCTCGCCTCGATGACGGCCCGGATGGTGCGGGAAGGAGGCACGGCGACAATGGGACCGACCGAACTCGACGAGTCGCTCGACTTTCTCGCCACTGATATCAGCGTTGCGGCAAGTGACACGTTCACCGCCGCCACGATGAACTGCCTTGCGAGCAACTTCGACGAGAGTCTGAAACTCTTCGTCGCCATGCTCCGCACGCCGGCCTTCGACGAGAAGCGACTGGAGACCTCCCGGGCCCGCGTGCTCGAATCGCTCAAGCAGCGAAACGACGACGCCTCCTCGATCCTTGGCCGTGAGTGGAAGCGGCTCCTCTATGGCACCGACCACTTCGAGGCCACGGAGCCGACTGACCAGACGGTGGCCGCCATCTCCCGAGATCGCCTCGCTGAGATGCACCGCCGCATCTTCCATCCCGGCAACATGATCGTGTCGGTCTCCGGCGACTTCGACGAGAAGGAGATGCTCGCGAATCTACAGAAGGCTTTTTCCGGCTGGGAACGGGGGGGCCCCGTGGCCGATCCCGTGGCGCCCAAGGCCGTCGTGCAGCCCGGTCTCTATCATGTGCCGAAGGACATTCCCCAGGGCAAGGTGGTGATGGGGAGCCGGGCGATCACCCGGGACGATCCCGACGCGATTCCGTTTCTGCTGCTCAACGAGATTCTCGGAGCGGGTGGCTTCACCAGCCGCCTGATGCAGCAGGTCCGGAGCAACGAGGGGCTCGCCTACTCGGTGCGCTCGACGCTCACCCCGCGGGTGGCCTATCCCGGTGACTTCCGCGCCGGCTTCGAGAGCAAGAACGCGACGGTGGCCCTGGCCGCCAAGATCGTGATGGAACAGATCGCCAAGATGCGAGATGAACTGGTCACCGACGATGAACTGGAGACGGCCAAGGCGAGCCTGATCGAGACCTTTCCTCGGCAGTTCGAGAGCCGACCGCAGATGCTGCGGGTCTTTGTCAACGACGAGTGGACGAAACGGCCGAAGGACTATTGGAAGACATTCCGCGACAAGGTCCGTGCCGTGACCCGCGAGGATCTCAAGCGGGTGGCAGAGAAGCATCTCGATCCGAAGAAGATGGCGATTCTCGTGGTAGGTGACTGGGAGAACATCGCCCCCGGCGACCTCGAGAAGCGTGCCAGCATGAACGACTTCTTTGGCGGCACGGTGAAGCACCTGCCGCTCCGCGATCCGCTGACGCTAAAACCCTTGCCGGAGAAGGCGGGACAATGATGCACGACGTGCGGGGAGGGTTCGCTGCCGCCCTCGCGGCGGGAATGCTGTGGGCCGCGACCGCCGTCGCCCAACCGCCGGCGCCGCGGGCTGATGTTTTGGCCGCGCCGATGCCTCTGCCCGAGGCCGGACCACAGCGGACGGCGATCCCGCC
>CANETO010000223.1 GCA_947440895.1 Planctomycetaceae bacterium
GAGATCGATCGACTCACCGTGCGGGCGCCGCTCGCTGGCACGATCCTCCGCGTTGACGTGCGGGCCGGCGAGTATGTCGGCACGCCGCCCGGCAAGTCCCTGGTCGTGCTCGGCGACACGACCACGGCACACGTCCGGGTCAGCATCGACGAGCACGACATCGGCCGGTTTCGGCCGGGCATGCCTGCGACTGCCCATGCCCGCGGTGATACCAGCCGCCCACTGGCGCTGAAGTTCGTGCGAGTTGTGCCCTTCGTCGAGCCCAAGCGAATGCTGACGGGGCACGGGGACGAGCGGGTCGACACCCGCGTTCTCCAGGTGATTTTCAGCATCACTCCCGCGGCGACCGAGACACCGAAAACACAGCTCTACATGGGCCAGCAGGTCGACGTGCGGATCGAACCGCCGCCGCAGGTCGACGAGGCTCACAATCCGCCTGAAGTCTTGTGACGTGCCCCGATCGGCTGCGGTCCAAAGTGCTAGCAGAGGGCGTGCTAGCACTTGATGTGGGGGGCGAAGCAGCCCGGCACCACAAAATCAGAAAAATCCTTGCCTTGCGTCGGCTGCCCGATACGTTCTCGCCCGTTGCGTGTGCGGCCCGTCGTCAGACGGTTCGCAGGACGCGACAAACGGATGGATCCGTTTGATCGGCTGAGTTGATCGGATCGTGGCTCGAACGACGGAATTGGCCCGGTACCCCGGTGGGGTGCCGGCCCGGTGCCAGGATGGCACCCGCCCGGCGTGCGGCCCCGACAGGATGACGGTCGAAGCGTTAGGGATGACGCTGCCAGGCCTGCGGCCCACGTGCCGCGGTGTACCACGGCATCGTGCTCTCTCCTTCGGCCGGTATTCGGTGGGGCGGCGCGTGGGGAGGGAGTCAGCCAACGGCACTCGGGGGTCATACCTGACCACCACGTCGGCGGGCCGGTCGGCAGGATGCCGGCGCGTCGCTTTTCTAGAGGAATCACATGGCAGTCAAACCCCTCATTGGCATCAACACCGACTACCGCTCGACTCGCAAGGAGCACGCTGCCCTGTCGTTCGTCGCGGCAGGCTACTACGACGGCATCACCGCCGCGGGTGGCATTCCCGTGATCCTGCCGCCGCTGGCCGATGAGGAAGACGTCATCCGCCTGCTCGACATGCTCGACGGCGTGGTGATGGTGGGAGGGGCTGACCTCGATCCGCGTCGCGACGGCTACATGCCGCACCCGGCCGTGCGGCCGATGGACGCCCGGCGCGAGGATTTTGACCGGCTTCTGGCCAAGCACATCTGTGCCCGGCATATGCCCGTGCTGGCGATCGGCAGCGGCATGCAACTGCTCAACGTCACGGAGGGCGGCACGCTCTTCCTGCACATTCCGGAGGATCTGCCCAAGGCGATCCCCCACAAGGATCCCATCGATCAGTCCCACCGGCACGCTCTCGTCGTGGAGCCGGGCTCGGTGATGGAACGCGTCTATGGCGACGGCGAGATCCGCGTCAACAGCATGCACCACATGGGCGTCGACGATGTCGCCGAGAGCTTCAAGGTGACCGCCCGGGCCCCGGACGGCGTGATCGAGGCGATCGAGAGTGCCGTCGAGGGCTGGGTGGCGATCGGCACGCAGTTCCACCCCGAGGCAGAGACCGCCTCGGCGCTCGACGTGAAGATCTTCGAGGAATTCGTGATCGGCATCACCGGCGAAGTGCCCGAGATGCGGCTGGTCGCCTAGGGTAACGAAGCCGGAACGGCAGAAGTCTCGTCGCAGGGGCGAGGATACGCCCAATGCTCCTCGAGCTTCCGCCGATTCCGGCTTCCCGTGAGTTCAACCAGGAAACGTCACGCAGTAGATTTCGACGGCAGGCCCGTCGGTCGCGGTACGCGGCCGGCGGGCTTGCTGTTTGACGACCCCCAGCCCTGCCGCGCGGGCGGCGGGCTCGAAGCCGGCCGCCTTCAGTCTGCAGGGATCGGCCACCAGCGCGATGCCGTCGGGCTTGAGCGTGCGGGCGATCACGTCGACGAGCGCCGCGGGATGATGCGATTCGTAGAGCACGTCGGCCGCCACCACGCGATCGTAGCGGCCCAGATCAGCCGGGAGCTTCCGCCAGTCGAGTTCCCGTGTGGTGATCGTGTCGAGGCCGTTACGGGCGGCGCTAAACCGCACCCCCTCCAGGGCCGGTGCCTCATAGTCGGTGGCCGTCACCGCAAACCCGGCCCGGGCCGCCGCAAGCGCGGGTAGGCCAAGGCCGCAGCCGAGTTCCAGCAGGGAAAGGCCTCGGCCATCGACGGCAGCGAGGTTCTCCGCGAGCACGATTGCTGACTCCCAGACGTCGGCCCAGTAGGGAATCCGTTCGTCCTCGTCGAAGGCAACCAGATCGATGAGCGCCTCCATGTCGGGTGGCCTCCAGACAGAGAGCGGACGGCCATTGATATCGATTCGCCGTTCGACCGGGGCAAAGCGTTCGAATCCCATCCCGACTCCTCGTTTCTACGGGCAGTTGGCAGGCTCTGGTAGGCGGAGCCTATCGGGGAACGATACCATGAGCCGCCATGCTCACCGACTACGATCTGCACCTGCTGGGCGAAGGCCGCCACTGGAAGAGCTACGAGAAGCTCGGGAGCCAGTTGCATGTGGTCGACGGCGTGGCGGGCGTGAACTTCGCCGTCTGGGCGCCCAACGCCGAGGCGTTGAGCTTGGTCGGGGATTTCAACGGCTGGGATGGCCGGAACCACGCCATGCAGAGACGGGTGCCGTCGGGCATCTGGGAGCTGTTTGTGCCGGGAATCGGTGCCGGCACGCTCTACAAATATCGCGTGCATGCCGACGGCAGCTTCAGCGATCGGGCCGACCCCTACGGGTTTGGAGCCGAGGTGCCGCCACGAACCGCCTCCAAGGTGGTCGATCTGGCCAGCCACTCCTGGCGCGACCAGGAATGGACGACGCAGCGGGCCGCGCAGAACAGCCTGTCGGCGCCGCTCAGCATCTATGAGGTGCATCTGGGCAGCTGGCGACGGCCGGGCACTGATCCGCACCGCTGGCTCTCGTATGCCGACCTCGAGCGGGAACTCGTGCCCTACTGCCTCGAAATGGGGTTCACGCACGTCGAGTTTCTGCCGCCGATGGAGCATCCGTTCTCGGCGAGCTGGGGCTACCAGACGATCGGCCTGTTTGCAGCCACCAGCCGCTTCGGCTCGCCCCAGGATCTGATGTCGCTCATCGACGCCCTGCATCGGGCCGGAGTGGGCGTGATCGTCGACTGGGTGCCGGCGCATTTTCCGCGGGACGGACATGGCCTGCGCCGGTTCGACGGCACCGCCCTCTATGAGCACGAGGACCCGCGAAAAGGGGAGCATCCCGACTGGGGCACGCTGATCTTCAACTACGGCCGCAACGAGGTTGCCAACTATCTCGTCTCAAGCGCCCTCTTTTGGCTTGACCGCTACCACGTCGACGGCCTGCGGGTCGATGCGGTGGCGTCGATGCTCTACCTCGACTACAGCCGCAAGGATGGCGAGTGGGTGCCGAACTGCCACGGCGGCCGTGAGAATCTGGAGGCGGTCGAGTTCATCAAGAGCTTCAACATCCAGGTTCACTCGCATCACCCAGGCGTGCTCACGATCGCGGAGGAATCGACATCGTGGGCGGGTGTGTCGCGGCCGACCTACGTCGGGGGGCTCGGCTTCAGCCTGAAATGGAACATGGGCTGGATGAACGACACGCTTCGGTACATGCGGCACGATCCCGTGCACCGCAAGTATCACCACGACGAGCTCACGTTCAGCCTGATTTATGCGTTCCATGAGAATTTTGTGCTGCCGCTCTCGCACGACGAGGTGGTGCACGGAAAGGGGTCGCTCCTTGACCAGATGCCGGGGGATGTCTGGCAGAAATTTGCCAACCTGCGGCTTTTCTACTCCTACATGTGGTGCCACCCCGGCAAGAAACTGCTCTTCATGGGGGGCGAATTCGGGCAGTGGCAGGAATGGAATTTTGACGAGAGCCTTGACTGGCATCTGCTTGCCGGGGAGAGCCATCGAGGCCTGTCCCGGGCGGTGGCTGACCTGAACAACCTCGTGCGTCGGGAGCCTGCCCTGCACGAACTCGACTTTGACGGCGGCGGCTTCGAATGGATCGACTGCCACAACTGGCATGACAGCGTGCTGGTGTTCGTGCGGCGCGGATCGAAGAGCCACGACTGCCTGGTGGTCTGCTGCAACTTCACGCCGGTGCTCCGGCACGGCTACCGCATTGGCCTGCCCGCTGCGGGGGCCTACGAGGAAGTCTTCAACAGCGACTCGTCATGGTACGGCGGGAGCAACGCCGGCAACAGCGGCCCGATCCAGTCGGCTGCCATGCCCCACCACGGCCGAGAGCACTCACTCACGATGACGCTGCCACCGCTGGCAGTGGTCGTACTCAAGCCGCGGTAGAACGGCGCGGACAGCTGTTTCTCTGCCAGCGAGTTTCTGAATGTGTCTCGCTGCCCAAGCCGCCGGGAGTCGGTGAAAGCCTCCGACTCGGGGGCAGGATAGCCCTACTCGCTTCGGCTTCCCCCGACC
>CANETO010000224.1 GCA_947440895.1 Planctomycetaceae bacterium
GCCCCCACAAGAGGAAGACCCCACAGGGCCAAGCACGGTTGGCCCACGCGGCACTTGATACCAGATGCTGAGGAGCCGGACGGAGGCACGCGCAGGAGCCGGTGAATTCTGCGACTCACGAGCGATGCACGATTCGTCCACGAGCCTCCTGTAGCAGAATCCGCCGGCGACGAGCATGCCGCAGCCGGCGAACCAATACGATTGAATTCAGTCTGCTGAACTTGCAATCCAGCCCGCGGCGCACGACAACCTCTCCTATGATCATCATCGGGCTGATTGGCCGAACCGGCGCGGGGAAATCGACCGTGGCCCGGCGGTTTGCAGTGCACGGCGGCCACGTCATCGACGCCGACCGGATCGCGCACCAGGTGCTCGAGGAACCCGACGTCATCCATCAGATCGCCGACCGCTTCGGCGCCGACGTGCTCGACGCCGACGGCCGCATCCGCAGGCGGGCCGTCGCGGAGCGTGTCTTCGGACCCACTCCCAATCATGACCGGGCTCTCGAGTGGCTGGAGATGCTCGTGCACCCTCGCGTCCACCGCCGGATCGACGCCGAACTGGCGGCCCTCGAGGCTCGCGATCACGAACACATCCCGCCGGGAATCGGCACGGTCGTCGTGCTCGACGTGCCGCTGCTCGTACAGGCCGGCTGGGCCGACCGCTGCGATCGACTCGTCGAGGTGAACTGCTCCGAGGAGGTTCGCCGCCAAAGACTGGCGGCGCGGCACTGGAGTCCGGCAGAACAGGAGGCCCGTGAAGCCGCCTGGAACAGGAAATACTCGGCTACCACGCTGCCTTCGGGAAAAATGTCGTCCGTGGATGCGTCCGGGGATTTGGCCTATACTCATTCACAGGTTGATCTCATCTGGTCTGGACTCTCCGGCTGATTGGCGGCAGCGCTGTAGCGGGGGTGATGCGGCCGAGCCTGGCCAATGGTTCCGAATGGCCGGGGTCGACCTGTCTCGACCTTCCCTCCTTCCTCGCCCCTCCCGTTTTCGTCCTCCCCGCTCCGCGGCCCTCCGTCGCGCCGAAAGGCTCCGCATGTCTCCGTCCGATGCCAATGCCCCGCACGACGATCACGAGCGGGAACCAATGTCGCTCGCGGAGGAAATCGCAGCCGAGGTGAAGGACGGCGCTGACATCAGCGAGCACTACGAATCGCTCAAAAAGGGCGACACCCAGATTGCGGCCCTGCAGAAACTCTCGATGCAGGAACTCGTCGATCTGGCCCGGCAGGAACAGGTCGGCGATGTGACGGGGGTCAAGAAGAACGACCTCGTGTTCCGGATCCTGAAAGAGCGGGTGAAGCTCAACGGGCTGATGTTCGGCGAAGGCACGCTGGAGATCCTGCCGGACGGTTTCGGCTTCCTCCGCAGCCCCGAACACCACTACCTGTCGTGCCCGGACGACATCTACGTGTCCCCCAGCCAGATCCGACGTTTCGGCCTCCGCAACGGCATGAGCATCGCCGGCCAGATCCGGCCGCCCAAGGAGAGCGAACGGTATTTCGCGCTGCTGCGGGTCGAGGCGATCAACGGCGAGGATCCGGCCAATCTCTCGACCCGGGTCTTTTTCGACGACCTCACGCCCCTCCATCCCGACGAACGCATCGTGCTCGAAACGACGACCGAGGAGGTCGCGATGCGGGTGGTCGACCTGATCGTGCCAATCGGCTTCGGCCAGCGTGGCCTGATCGTGAGCCCGCCCCGTGCCGGCAAAACGATCCTGCTGCAAAAGATGGCCAAGGCGGTGCTCACCAACTATCCGGAGGCCTACGTCTTCATGCTGCTCATCGACGAGCGGCCGGAAGAAGTCACCGACATGGAGCGGCAGGTGCGGGGGCCGTCATGCGAGGTGATCAGTTCGACGTTCGATGAAAACGCCAGCCGCCACGTGCAGGTGGCGGAAATGGTTCAGGAGAAGGCCAAGCGGCTGGTCGAGTACGGTCGCGACGTGGTGATTTTCCTCGACTCGATCACGCGGCTTGCCCGTGCCTGGAATTCCGAGGTGCCCAACTCCGGCAAGATCCTCTCCGGTGGCGTCGATTCCAACGCTCTCCAGCGGCCGAAACGGTTTTTTGGCAGCGCCCGCAAGGTGGAGGAGGGGGGATCGCTGACGATCATCGCCACGGCGCTGGTCGATACCGGCAGCAAGATGGATGACGTGATCTTCGAGGAGTTCAAGGGCACGGGAAACAACGAGATCGTGCTCGACCGGCGACTCGTCGACAAGCGAATCTATCCGGCGATCGACATCAACCGTTCCGGCACCCGCCGCGAGGAAATGCTGATGGAGCCCGATGAATACCGGCGGGTCTGCGTGCTCAGGCGGGTGCTCGGCGAGATGAACCCGACCGATGCCATGGAGTT
Organism: Planctomycetaceae bacterium; assembly: GCA_947440895.1. Lineage (GTDB taxonomy): Bacteria > Planctomycetota > Planctomycetia > Pirellulales > UBA1268 > CAMCQY01. The sequence goes on from CANETO010000224.1 coordinate 2,373, forward strand.
GCTCGTCAACCGACTTCTGAAGACGAAGTCGAATGCCGATTTCCTCATGAGCCTGAAGTCATGAGCACTGGCGTGAACATCTTTCAGGGCCGGCCCGACCGGCTGCCTTCCGACGTCCGGGTGGCGGTCGTGGTGGCTCGCTACAACGACACGATCACGCGGCGGATGCTTGACGGGGCCGTGGCCACGTTCGTGGCGGCCGGGCTCCCTGCGGACCGCATCGACGTGGCCTGGGTGCCGGGTGCCTTCGAACTGCCGTTCATCGCCGACCGACTGGCCACCAGTGGCCGCTACTGCGCAGTGCTTTGCTTGGGCGCGATCATCCGCGGCGAGACGACCCACGACCAGCACATCGCCCGCGCCGTGGGCGGGGGCATCGAGGCGATCGCCCGCGCGCGGGGGCTGCCTGTCTTGTTCGGGGTGCTCACCTGCGATACGCTCGCGCAGGCGTTGGCCCGGGCCGGCGGCGACTCGTCCACCGGGTACGCTGGCACCGGCAACAAGGGGGCCGAGTGTGCATCGGCCGCCATCGAGATGATCACGCTTGTGAGCACGCTCCCAGGCCGCGCGAGTTCCTGATTCCGCTGCCGCATCCGACGTCCAGCTTTCGCCATCCCCAGACCCTTCGTGCCACCATCCCCATGCCCAGCCGCAGCCGAGCCCGTGAGGTCGCCGTTCAGTCGCTCTATCAGATCGAGGCGAATCCCGGCACGGAGCAGGAGCTTCTGGAGCGGGCCCACCATCTCGAGCGGTTTCTCAAAGGCCGGCTCCGGGCCGCGCCGCTTGTGAACTTCGCCCGCTCGCTCGTGGAGGGCGTGCAGGCCGAGCAGGCCTCGCTCGACGCCGAACTCGATGCCCGCAGCCAGAACTGGCGGGTGTCGCGGATGGCGGCGACCGACCGAGCGATCCTGCGGATGGCGGCGTTTGAATTGCTCCACACCGACGTGCCCGGTCCGGTGGCGGTGGACGAGGCGATCGAACTGGCCCGTCGGTATGGCACCGATGCCTCGCCCCGGTTCGTGGCAGGCATCCTCGGTCGCCTGTTGGCGGAACGTGACGGCGTGCCGACCGACCCCGAGCCGGAAGAGCAGGGGCCGGATCGACCGCCAGCGATCCGCCCGGCCCCCTGACAGGAACTCGCTCCATGGCACTCTTTCGTTTTGGCCGCAAACCAACGCCCGACACTCCCGAATCCACGGGGGCGTCTCCGGCTGCAGCCGATGCCACTCCGGCGGAGTCGCCGGCCAAGTCTGGCGGCGGCCTGCTCGACCGGCTCCGGGCCGGCCTCGCCAAGACTGCGAAGGTGCTCAACACAGACGTCCGCGACCTCTTCAAGCGTGAAGGGCGACTCGTTGACGAGGATTTTCTGGAGGAGCTTCGCGCGACGCTCATCCGCACCGACATGGGGCCGGCCGCAGCCGAGGCGATCGTCGTCGATGTGCGGGAGCGGCTGCGGGCCCGTGTGGTCGATCCCGAGATCGTCGTCGATTCGATCCGGCGGCAGCTTCTGAGCCGGCTCGAGCAGACGGGGGCGGCAGTGGCCACGGCCGCGTCCGGGCCGACGGTGATCCTCGTCACGGGGGTCAATGGCTCGGGGAAGACCACGTCGATCGCCAAGCTGGCGAGGCTCTTCACCCGGGATGGCAAGCGGGTGGTGCTCGGGGCCGGAGATACGTTTCGCGCCGCGGCGGTCGAGCAGCTCTCGATGTGGGCTGGTCGACTCGGCGCCGAGATCGTCCGTGGTGAACCCGGCTGTGATCCAGCGAGCGTTGCCCACCGCGCGGTGGCGCGAGCCTTGGAAGGATCTTTCGATGTCTGCATCATTGACACCGCCGGCCGGCTACAGACGCAGTCGAATCTGATGCAGGAGCTTTCCAAGATTCGCCGCGTGATTGCCAAGCAGATTCCCGATGCACCGCACGAAGTGCTGCTGGTCATCGATGCGACCGCCGGTCAGAACGCCCTCTCGCAGGCCAGGGGCTTCAAGGAGGCGGCTGGCTGCACCGGCATCGTGCTGGCCAAGCTCGACGGCTCGGCCCGCGGCGGCGTGATCGTGCCGGTGACGGAGCAATTTGGCCTGCCGGTGAAGTTCGTGGGTCTGGGTGAGACGGCCGACGATCTGGAGGCTTTCGCCCCCGAGCGGTTCGTCGCGGCCCTGCTGGA
>CANETO010000225.1 GCA_947440895.1 Planctomycetaceae bacterium
CGACGTAGAACGGCCAGTGCGGCAGCCGAAAGTGCCTGGGGTGCGGAGTGTGTTCGAAGGAAAACGCCCAGTCGCACGCGCTCCAGTCGGGGGCGATGTTCTCACCCGTGTAGAAGATCCGCACGCAGTTCCAGCCGCGATAGTCGCGCCGTCGCTTGCCGACGTAGGAGAAGATGACGAAATCAGGATCGTCACAGAGTTCAAGTTGATACCGTCGTCCGAGCAGCCTCGTGAAATAGTTGTCGTGCGGGTTGAAGCCATCCCAGAAGCCGACGAACTGCAGACGGACTTTCGGGCGAGTCACGCCGTCCGCCATCGTCGAAGCGGTGACACGGTCGCTCACGTGGTGGCCGTCCAACCATAGGGAACATAGTGGCGCTCGATGGTGCCGTCGTCGAACAGGTCGATCACCGCGTAGCCGAAATCCGTGTCACGGTTAAGGCCCTTCCACCAGCCCGCCGATACGGCGCCGTTGCAGAGGTATCGGACGCCCTGATAGTCGAGTTGCTCGACGAGGTGCATGTGACCGGAGGCACAGGCCTTGATGTTGCGGCGGCTGGTGAACAGCTTCAGGAAGCGATCGCCGTCGACATGGATCCGACCGCCTGGAATGTTGATGAGGGCCGTCTCGGGCTTGGCCGGTCCCGCCACTGCCAGCGGTGTGGCCGAGAGAATCGGGATGTGAGAGAAGATGATCACCGGTGTTGCCGGATCGACAGCCGCCAGATCACGTTCGAGCCAGTCCCACTGGGCATCATCCAGCCTGCCGATGTAGCTCTGCTCGTGTGGGAAAACGCTGTCGAGCAGCACGATGTGCCAGCCGCCACGGTCGAAGCTCGTGTACGACAGGTCACGGCCAAACTCGTCGCAGACCCACCGCTTGCCATAGAGCGGCTCGGTGCCGGTGGTGCCGGCTTTCGCGCGGGACCAGCCCCAGACATCGTGATTCCCCACGACGCTGTGCACCTCGAGGCCGCAGTGATCGGCCTTCAGCTTCCGCCAGAGTTCCCATTGGAGCTTCGTGCGGGCCATGTCGGCCTCGAAGGCATCCATGATCGTGTCGCCGCCGGTGATGATCAGATTCGGTGTGCCGTTGTCGGACACGTCACCATCAACCGCGGTGGGCTGTGTCTGCACGTGCGCCAGGCAGGCCGCAAAGCCACGGGCAGCCCCCAATTCCGGCTGGAGATGGATGTCCGTAAGGTGCGCGATCCGCAGGCGGCGTGTCCGGGGGGCGGCAGCCGCTGCCAGCGAGGGAACCGCCGCCGCAGCCAGAGAGAGACCAGCGGCTCCTGTCACCAGAAAATCGCGTCGAGTGGTGGTCATGACATGCCTCCTCGCATGGGGAGACCGCAGTATAGGTCACTTTTCGTGACGGCGCATCCCCACCGCCGGGCGACTACAGAAGGGCGGTGACTCGCTGCCACAGGGTCCACAGGCCGATCACGATAAAACCGGCCGAGGACCCCCAGAGCAGCAGATCCCAGGCCCGTGACGGCGTGAGTCGTGGATCGAAATCACGGTGCCGGAAGAAGAGCACGGCGACGCCGAGCGCCGCCAGCATGATCGCCTGCGCAATTCCGCTGGCCAGGACCATGGCCACCGGTTCGCGGATGATCAGCGCCAACACGAGCGCGACGAGCGGCCAGACCACCGACAGCCGTCGGGACCAGGCGGCCCGCGACGCATCGTCCGCCGGCAGCAGGCGGGCCAGAATCAGTCCGTCGACCACCATCCGCGCGTTGCCCGCCGCAGCCACGAACAGAGTCGAGTAGAGCACGGCGAACGCCCCGATGAGAAACACGCCCCGGGCCCACTCGCCGAACACCGGCGCATACATGGCCCCGAGCGTGCGGACCATCTCGCCGCCGGCAGGCCGCAGGCCGAGCCGGCCAAGCGTTGCGGCGCCGAGCAGGTAGAAGCAGATGGTGACGGTCGTGTAGACGATCATCGAACCCCATGCGTCGAGCTGCATCACCTTCAGCCACCCGCGGGCGCGGGCGGCCCAGGCCGGAGAATCATCCCGCGGGCCCACCGCCTGGCCGTAGCCCTTCTCCAGGCACCAGTACGGGTAAATCATCAATTCGCTCGCCCCCACGCCGATGATCCCGACGGTCGCAAGCGCTGTGACCAGTGGCGATCGGCCGCCCACCGCCGGCGGAATCGATGGCACCAGGCCGCCGAACAGTTCGCCAGGTGTGATCGCCCAGGCCGGATCGAGCTGGAGCATCCCGAGGGCCAGGAGCGTGACGACCGTGAAGGTGCCAACGAGCAGAATCGACACACGTTCGATCAGGCGGTAGCGACCTACGCCCAAGAGCACGGCGGTCACCACTCCCACGATGACGGCCCAGATGGTTTCATCCGGTGGCGACGGCAGGGACTTCATTTCCTGAGCGACGATCTCCAGCCGGGCGTGGATCGCATCGGCCTCCGCAGCATCTCCGCGTCGCCGGACCGCCGACTCCGACACCAGCATGTCGGCTGCCTGATCGTGCAGTCTGTTCCATTCCCGGCCGGCTGCCGTGACCGGCAGACCTCCGGCGATCGACTGGGCCACGCCGGAGAGAATGCCCCCCTGCTGCACGAGGATGAGAGCCGTCATGACCACCCATGCCCAGTAGATCCATCCCAGTCCGGCGAAGCGTGGACCCGGCACGCGGTTGAACGCATCCAGCGGCGTGCGGCCCCACGTCAGCGTCGTGCGGCCGATCTCGATCTGGGCCGCCACCTTGATCGCGCAGCCGAGAATGATCAACCAGAGCAACACGAAGCCCGCTTCTGCTCCGACAATGGTCGTGGCGATCAGTTCGCCGCTGCCCACGATGGAGCTCGCCAGCACGATTCCCGGCCCAAGGTGGGCAAGCGACTGCCAGAACGTCTGTGGCGGCTCGGATTCCGGTCGTGCAACAGCCATGACGTGCTTCCCTCACCTCGTTCTCGCCAGTGCCACGGCGGCTGCGGGGCACGGTCAGCCTTGGCTGGCTCGCGAGATCCCCTCGAGCCAGTCTGCGAACCGCGCATACGTCTTCTCGCGGTCAAACTCCGACTCCGCCAGCCGGCGGGCGCCGTGTCTCATGTCGAGCAGCCGCCGCCGGTCGCCGGCCAGCGTGGCGATCGCGCGGGCCAGCGAATCGCCGTTCCCGGCCGTGTAGGGCAGGCCCGCCCGGTATTCCGACACAAACCGCTCCAACTCGCCCGGGAGCGGGTTGACGATCGCCAATCCGGCCGCGGCATAGTCGCACACCTTGTAGGGCACCGCCACGAGCGACTCGGGCTTCACGAGCACGAGGCCAACATCGCACTCCGACAGGAGCCGAACGTAGGCACCGCGGTCGAGCAGCCCATGCACCCGCACGGCACACGATCCCCGAATCGCCTGCGCTGCCGCCCGCAGGCTCGGCTCGAGCCGGCCGGTGCCAGCCACGTGAAGCGTGGCCGCCACGCCTTGCGCCGAGAGTAGCCGGGCGGCCGCGAGGAGCGTGTCGAGATCCTGACCCGCTTCGAGCGTGCCAGCATAGACACATGCCAGCGGTGCTGCGGCGGACACTGACGTCGGCCCTTCCGAGACGGCCGCGGCTGTCACGGTCGGCTCTGCGGTCGGCGCCGTGGTGGCGTCGGGGATCTCGTCGATCCGCCGCGGAGGCGGCTCAAACTCGGGCAGCCATGCTCCCAGATGGCAGACATGCAGGGGCTTGTCACCACTCGTGGCCTCAGGAATGACTTCAAAGTAGCCGCGGGCGCACGACGACACTGCGTCGGCGGCGTCAAGCAACGCCTGACGCCGCTTTGCCATTCGGCCGAAGAGGAGCGGATACAGAGCTTTTCTCAGCCACTGTGGCCCAGGCAGAAGACGCTCGAAGGTCTCAGGCCAGACGTCCATCAGATCGACGACGAGATTGGCATCGAGCCGTTTCGCGAGGCGAGCCGCCGCCTCCGGACCCTCCAAAGGTGGCAGGCTGGCGACGATGATGTCGGGCCGCTCGAGCTGCCCTGACGCGATCGATTCGTTCGCCAGCCGTTCAAAGGTGCGGCCAAAGTCACGATGGCTGGCCAGGCGGGCGAACGAGACATTCTTCGAGTAGGGCCGAACGGCCACCAGCCGGACCGCAAACCCTTCTTCGTCACGGGTCAGCAGCGGCGTGGTTCGTGCAGCCTTGCGGCGGTGGCTCCAGGCAGCCGTCCACCAGGTCACGTCGTGTCCCCGGCCGGCCAGAACACGGGCCAGCGACCAATACCGCAGCGGGGGCAGGCCCTCACCGGGGATGTCATCGAAGGGATTGACGATCCAGATCGACAGGGGCAGGGGCTCAGAGCGATACATAGAAGAAAGGTAGCAGATGCCCTCCTTCAGGCGGAGAAGGACGCGTCTGGGCCGGAGTTTTCGGGGTTAATTCCCGGGAATGATTCGCCGCGAGGCGGATGCCGACTACAACACAGAGGATTACGGTGAGTTTCTCTTCCTTCCTAGGGACAGCCTCTCATGCCTGCCGCACACGCCCTGCCGCCGGAAACCCAGGTCCACAG
>CANETO010000226.1 GCA_947440895.1 Planctomycetaceae bacterium
AATGTCGATCCCGACTGGACGCCCAACACGACCGATGCGGAGGGCCGCCGCTACTGTTTCATCGCGCAGCCGCAGATCGGCCACTGGAACCTGCTGCAGCTTGCCAATGCCCTTCTGCCGGCAGTGGGGAGTCCCAAGCCGCTGGAGGCAGGGCTCAGCGTTTACGCCAGCCACTTCCAGGAGGGCTACCGGAGGATGATGGCTGAGAAGCTCGGCATTGGCCTCTTGAATGCAGCCGCCGACGACCCGATTGTCGCCGATCTCTGGCCGATCCTGGCCGCGGCCGACATCGACATGACGCTTTTTTTCCGCGGTCTGGCGACGATCGAATCGGCGGCCCACGCGCCGGGCACTGCCGATCACCTGCTGGCAACCGTGGGAGGGAGTTTCTATGAACCGGTGTCAGGCACGGCGATCGACCGGACTCCTCTGGGCGAGTGGCTCTGCCGCTATCTGGCGAGAGTCCGCGAGGAGGCCATGCCTGACACGAACCGACGGGATCGAATGGATGCCGTCAATCCGCTCTACGTGCCGCGAAACTACCTTGCCCAGTTGGCCATCGACAAGGCCGAGGCGGGCGATTTTTCCGGTGTGCGGGAGATGCTCGACGTCGTGAGGCGTCCCTACACCGAGCAGACTGGCCGGGAGGCATACGCGGCCAAACGACCCGACTGGGCCCGCCACCGTGCCGGCTGCTCTATGCTGTCGTGTAGTTCGTGAGAGCCACCGCCCGAAGCGAGTCGCGACACCGTGCGAATTTCCACTGACATCGCCATCTGGCCTCGGCCCACGTGCCACACATGCAGGAGTTTCTCTATCCATTCGGCCCCCACACCATCCTGGCCGTGGGCAAGCACTTCACGCACCCCTGGGGTCACGCCTCTGCGGCCCTGACCACGCGGTCAAGGCTTTCGGATGATCCATCTGATATTCCATGGCACGGCACTTTCTTGGGTCGGGGTGTGCCGTACTGGTGCTGGACGGAATGCCCCAGACGACGAGCCCCGCACGGCCGCGGCGACGGTGTCACCCAATGCTCCAACCTGGCCGTGGCTGCGGGTGCACCTTTGGTGCCGCACCCGCGGAGAGTGCGGCCAGGCGGGCCCGCGTTGCCTCGACGGCAGTGCCGGTGAGATGCTCGATCGCAAGATCGAACCGGACGCTCGCGTTGGGAGCCAGCGGCACCACCCTCCCCTGCGATTCCTCGAATGACCGCGGGTTGGGGAAATTCGTGCCCGGTTCCAGGCCTGTCACATAGCCGTCGGCGAGTCCCCCCTGGTTCTTCCAGAGGGTAAAGCAGGGAAGCGTTTCGGTCCGCCACGAGAGGCACGCGGCATGCCGACCCTCCGGAGCGACCAGCATCGCCGTGGCCATCCCCTTGTCATCGGCACGGTGCCGCATGAAGTGGCACTCCTCGCTGCGTCCCGCCCGCGGTGACTCGTAGCGGTTCCAGGTGCCGACGTCGCCCACGGCGGCCTGATCGCGAGGCGCACATTCCTCGACCGCTGCCACCAACTCCGCCCCGGGCCCGAGGTGTGGCGGCCCGAAGTTGACGTGGTACAGCATCTGCATGGTGGCCGGCCGATCGGAGATGTTCTTCACCGTGTCGGTCCACGACACCCGCTGCCGATCCGCATGCAGGGTCAGCGCGGTTGTCATCCGCAGGGCATGAAAGTGAAATCGTGTCTCATCGACGGCTCCGGTGAGTGTGATCGTGCCCGCGGCGTCGTCCAACGTCACATCGAGATGATGCGCCGGGAGGTTGGCAATCCGGCCGTGCAGCGGATGCTTGAGGCGGCCGGTCTCGTCGAAATCGGGAGCGCCATTGCTCACCAGACCACAGCGGGCCACGAGCTCGTCAAATCCATCCAGCCAGCCGAGCCCCGACGGCTCCATGAGCGGCACGAGCCGCGGATGGACAGGACCATGCACGGGCGACTGCCAGCCGAGTTCGAACTCGCCCGCCATGATCTTCCAGATGCCGAGGCCCCGGTCGGGAAGCACGAACACCTTCGTGGAACCGGCGACGAGTTCCACGAGGAGCACGCCGTCGCGACGGCCGCCGGCGAGCCGGCGCGAGCGGACGGCGAGTGGGCCGATCGAAACGTCAACCTTGTCGGCGCCGGAAAACGAAGCTCCGCGGTGCGAGGTGATCAGCTGCAGGGTCTGTGACGACATGAACGAACTCCCCGTATGAATTTGGAATGCTCAGAAGACATCCTGCCATGCAATCACTCCACGCGTCGAGTCCCGTCGCTTTCCCTCCGTGGGTGTGATTCAAAACAAAGCCCCCGGCGGAAGCCGGGGGACACCGGGTGGCAGCAGCAACGGTGTTCGGTCCGATGGGTCACTCCTCGAGCCCCTCCCAGAGGGCTGAGCCGATCCGCACGAGTGTCGCCCCCTCGAGAATCGCCTCGACAAAGTCGCCGCTCATCCCCATCGATAGCTCGTGCAGCCCCGTCATCGACGGCAGGTGGCCCGCCAGTTCGTCGCGGAGGTCGCGGAGCCTCGCAAACTGCCGCCGTGCCGCCCCCGTGGCATCACCTTCTGGTATGGACGCCATTCCCATCAGGCCGAGCACCCGCACGTGCGGCATTCCCGCAGCCGCCTCCAGCAAGGCAGCCACGTCCGCCTCCATCACCCCCGTGCGGCCCGGATCGCCCGCAATGTTCACCTCGATCAGGGCGTTGCAGACGATCCCCGCCGCTGCCGCCTCGGCCTCGATCGTGCCCAGCAGCCGCAGGCTGTCGAGCGAGTGCAGGAGCGAGAGCAGGGGCAGCGTCCTGCGGATTTTGTTCCGCTGCAGATGCCCGATGAGATGCCATCTCGGCGCGGGATCGTGGGCAGCGAGCACCGCCGCCTTATCCCACAGGGACTGCGGCCGGCTCTCGGCCACATCGACGCAGCCCGCCTCCAGAAGGAGTCGCGTCAAATCGGCCGAGACGTATTTCGTCACGCCGACCAGCCGCACCGCCTCAGGCGGGCGGCCGGCCCGCCGACAGGCTTCGGCGACCCGGTCGCGGACCGCTGCGAGGTTGCTACGGCAGCGGTCGGCGAGATCGTCCGCGGTGGCCATCACGCACCTCCACTGGCGGTCTAATGAATCTCGATCGAACGGTCCACGACGCCAGTCCGCTCAATGCGGCCCATCAGAAAACCGCACGCGATGTTGCAGCCGATCACCGTGCGGTTACGCACTTCGTCGAGCGTGCGGTAGACGAGCCACTGTTCCAGGCCCTCCTGAATCCGGAAGCCCGTGGCCTGATGGGGAGGCAGGTTTTGACGCGTGTCGGCTACGGTCAGCTGTCGCCAGGTGAGTGGACGACCCTGCCGCGCGGGATCGAGATCGAGCCAGAGCGGCGAGTAGCACCGACTTCCGACAGCCTGATGATCGAGGGCAAGTCCACCCTCGGTGACGGCGAAGCTGCCGCGCCCTGTGGCCTTCCATTCGGGGAGCGCCAGTGGAAATGCCTGGAGTCGCGGCTTCGTGTCGTGCACCAGCACCTCCCGCGTCTCCGCAGCCTGCTCGCCCTCGAGCGAAGCCGCCAGCGGGACCACCGATTCCACCCGCACTCCGCCGGCGGTGGCATCGTGCCGTGGGCGATGTGTCAGCCCGTCAAACAGCGTCCCGCTGGCCGTGGTGTCCGCCCGCTGCGTGATGGCATCGGCCAGGAGCAGGATTCGGTCCGCCGGCAGGAGCACGATCTGCCGGTCGATCTGCAGGCCGTCGGTCAGCGGCGCGATGATTTCCAGATAGGTCGCCTTGTCATCCGACTCCCAGCACGACAGGGTCCACGGTCCTTCCACGTGAAGCGGTTTCCCGCCCCGAGAGGCCCGCCACTGCCACGGCCCATCGACGAGCAGCCGATCGCCGACGGCAATCTCCAGCCGTGGCACGGCGTCGTGGTATTCGAGCATGACTCGGATCGCATTCCGTTCCCAGCCGGAGCGGATGATCGCCACTGCTGCTGCCGGATCGTGCAGATCTCGCGGCAGCAGTCTGTCCTGAGTGGCGTCGCTCTTCCCCTTTTCCTTGTCCTGTCGCTTCCCCTTCCCCTTCCCCTTGTTCTGGTTCTTGTTCTTGTCCTTCCCATTGCCCAACGCCCGGGGTTGAGCCGCCCCCTGCACCACCTCAGCCGTCCGGCGCACCCGCTTGCGGTCCGACTCAGCGGCCACCGCGAACACCGGGTCGGCATACGTCGCTGGCATTCGACCGGCGCCGACCAACACCCGACCCTGGCTGCCCAGCAGGCGAAGCGTGGTGGCCGCGGCTTTCTCAAAGAGCTGTTCGGTGGCGGTGTCCCACGGCAATGCGCCGGTCGCCGTCGCGACGTCTCGCGCCATGCTCCACCGCACCACCCGGTCGATCATCGTCGCCGAGCCGGCCAGGCGAACCGTTCCTTCAGCCGAGACAAGATCGCCGATATCACCAGCAAGCGCTGCGGTCGCGTCGTGTTCCAGACACCTACAGGCCTCGATGTCGCAGAACAGCCGCGAGACCGCCAGCACGAACCGGGCGGAGAG
>CANETO010000227.1 GCA_947440895.1 Planctomycetaceae bacterium
GTTGAGGGAGTGGATCGGCTGCGGCTCGTCGACCACCATCAGCTCGACGTCATGCAGAAGCTTTCCAGACTCGCGGTCGACGCAGACGGCATGGAGCGACACCGGGCCCGAGACATTGAGCGACTGGCCGCCGGCAAGGCCCTCAACGCGTTTCTGCTTCTCCTCCTCGCTGATTTCCGTCTCAATCGCCGTGGTCATCCAGATCTGGCTGCCGGCGATGACAGGAGACGACCAGCCTCGGCCGGGGAGCGGCGTCTTCCAGGCGATAGTGTCGGCCTCGCTCCAGGTGACCGGCAGGTCGTGGGCCTCCATGGCATGCCCCTGAGCGCCGGGGCCACGCCATTCGGGCCAGTCGGCGGCATGGATCGGCTGGACTGCAAGCAGGCTCATCGCGAGGAGCGTGAATGCCGTCAGGCCAACGCAGAGGGCGAGAGGCAGTGATCGCGGCACGGGAGCACGGAAAGACTGCATGGTTCAACTCTGGGGGGAGCGTGGACGGAAAAGGAGGAATGCTTGGGTGCATGTAAGCATCCCCAATGTCCGCCACACCGACAAGCAGACCGTGCCCCGGTGCGGATGGCCTCCGTCATACACCGAGTGGCCCAAGCCGCCGGGGGCGGTGCAAGCATCCGACTCGGGGGCAGGATAGCCCTACTCGCTCCGGCTTGCCCCGACCCCCGGCTCCTCGGATGTTGAATGGACTCTGCACGGCAGGATGCCGCGCGCAGCACCAGCCGGCGGAGGCCGGCCAAGCGAATCTGGCCTGGATGGCCAGGATTCGCGTGTATACGGCTCCTCGAATGTTGCATTGACTCTGCCTAGCCGAAGAGGCGGGGCTGGCCGGTGGCTTCGAGTACCGATAGCCAGAGGTCGCCGTCGGGGGCCACCTGGTTGCGGTGGCTCACTGCCAGCGGGATCGGGATATGCACGAACCGGCCATGCCAGCGGCCCACCACCATCTCCGTCCGTCCGGCCATCGCCGCATGCACGGCGTTCTGTGCGAGCCTGAGGCAGTAGACGCTGTCGTAGGGATTGGCCCGCACGCTCCGGATCAGGTAACTCGGGTCGATATATTTGAGATTGAGTTCGACGCCCGCCGCCGCGAAGTGTTCTGCGATCCTCGTTCTCAGCAGCAGCCCGACATCGTCCAGTTTCCGGTTGCCAGAGGCATCGTGGCTGGTTCCAGAATCGGCGATCAGGTCCTGACCGGCCCCCTCCGCCGCCACGATCACGGCGTGGCCGCTCCGCTTCACCCGCTCAAGCAGATGCTCGAGCAGGCCGTTCTTACCATCCAGTTGGAACGGTACCTCGGGGATGAGCACGTAGTTGGCGTCTGGTTCGGCCAGGGAAGCGTAGCAGGCGATGAAGCCGGAGTGACGGCCCATGAGTTTCACGATGCCCACGCCGTTCGGCGATGCCTTCGCCTCCACGTGGGCCGACTGGATCGCCTCCGTCGCCTCGCCGAAGGCCGTCTGGAAGCCGAAGCTCTGATCGATGTAGGGGATGTCGTTGTCGATCGTCTTTGGGATTCCGACGACGGCGATCTTTCCGTCGCGAGCCGCGACCGCCGCCGCGATCTGCATCGCCCCCCGGAGCGTGCCGTCACCGCCGATCACGAACAGGGCGTTGATGTCCATCCGTTCGAGGCAGTCGACGATTTCCTCCGGGTCCTGGCCGCCCCGCGACGTGCCGAGCATCGTGCCGCCATCCTCGTCGATGTTGCTGACCAGACTCGGTGTGAGTTCGACCACGTCGTGGCCGTACTTCGCCACAAAGCCCTGATAGCCATTGCGGAAGCCAAGGATTTTCTTGACGCCATAATGAAACGTAAGTTCCATCACGATGCCGCGGATCACGTCGTTGATTCCGGGGCAGAGGCCGCCGCAGGTGACGATCCCCACCCGCATCTTGGAGGCGTCGAAGAAGATCTTCCGCCGTGGGCCGGCCGGCTCGAAGCCGGGCAGCGACTCCAGGTCGCAGCCACTCTCACGGATGAGGGTGACCGTGTCGTGGAAGAGCACGCGGTCGTCCTCGCCGACGTAGTGCACGGTCGTGCGGCGGGATTCAAGCATCGGCTTGAGCGGCGAATCGATCCGGCAGGGACCGAGCGTTTTCACGACGAGATCGGCGGTGGTGGTCATGGAAATGTTCCGTTTCTATCCGGTCGTGCGCATGCCGGCGGCGATGCCCTGCACGCAGAGTCGTAGGAGATCGCGGAGCGATTCGTCGTCGGGCCGCTCGCGGCGGCGTCGCATGAATTCGATCTGGATCAAGTTGAGCGGATCAATGTACGGGTTGCGTGCTTCAATAGACCGCTGGAACCAGGGGGTGGTGGCGAGGAGTTCGCCGCCGCCGACGATGTCGAGGATCGCCTGTCGTGTGCGGTCCCGTTCCGCGGCGATCCGCTGCCAGATCGGGCGGCGGACGTCGGCGTCGTCGACGAGTTCGGAGTAGCGCTGCGCGATGTACATGTCGGCCTTGGCAAGCGCCAGCGTGGCGTTGTCGATCGTGGCCTGGAAGAAAGGCCACTGTCGGTACATGTCGCAGACGTTCTGCCAGGCATGGCGGTCGTCATACTTCACCTCGACCAGTGCCGTGCCGAGGCCGTACCAGGCCGGGATCATGCAGCGGCTCTGCGTCCAGGCGAACACCCACGGGATCGCGCGGAGGTCGTCGAGCGTACGTTCGCCCCTGCGGCGGGAGGGCCGCGATGCGATCGGCAGGGTCTCGATGTCGTCGATCGGTGTCGTTTCGGAGAAATACCGGATGAAGCCCGGCTGGTCGACGAGCTCTCGATAGACAGACCACGATCGCTCCGCCATCCGGGCGGCGACGTCGGTCCATTCCCGACGCGGCTCGCTGCGGCGGACGCTCGACGCCACCAGCGTGGCCCACGACACCTGCTCCAAGTGGCGGCAGGCGACCTCGGTGTCGTCGTACCGCTCGGCGAGCACTTCCCCCTGCTCGGTGAGACGGAGGCTGCCGTCGAGCGTTTCCGGAGGGAGCGACAGGATGCCCCGTGCGGCTGGCCCGCCGCCGCGACCGAGCGAGCCGCCCCGGCCGTGGAAGAAGGTGAGGCTCACGCCCCGGGCTGCGGCAGCGGCATGGAGATTGCCCTGTGCCGTCTGGAGTCCACAGCAGGCCGCCAGGTAGCCGCCATCCTGCGTGCTGTCGGAATAGCCGACCATCACGATCTGTCGGTGGCCCCGGCCAGCCAGGTGGACGCGGTAGGCAGGCTCGTCGAGGATCGCGGCGAGCGTGTCGTGGGCGTGGGCTAGGTCGTGGATCTTTTCGAAGAGCGGGGAGATGTCGATGTCGCTGGTCGCCACCGCTTCGCCGCGGGCGGCGGCCTGTCCGCGGGCCCACCGCCACAGCCAGAGCACCGAGAGCACGTCGGCTGGGCTGCGTGTGAGGCTGATGATCGCCGCACCGATACATTCGGGCCCACATCGGGCAATGGCCCGGTGGAGCAGTTCGAAGAGCCGGAGCGTGTCGCTGGTGAGCGGGGACAGGCCGTCCGCTGGGATCGCGGCGACAGTGGCAGTCGGGGGTGCCTCGGCCCCGGGCATGGAGCTGACCAGCAGCGCCCGGCGTGCCTGTTCATCGAGGCCGGAAAACGTCTCGGCATCGGCCACGCGACCGGCCACGGCGAGGATCTCTCCCATGATGTCGCCGTAGGCCCGGGCGTCCTGTCGGACGTCGAGCCGCGTCATGTGGAGGCCGAAGGTCCGCACCAGATCGAGCCAGTGCGTGGCGGGCGAATGATCCGCCAGGCCGTGGTCCTCCCCGAGGCACTCGACGAGCAGGGCAACGTCGGCCTCGAGTTCGCTTCCCGATGCATACGCGGCGGCGGCCGCCGGCTCGGCGAGACTGGCGGTACGGGAACGCTCCAATCGGAAGCGGATCATCCTGACCCACCGGCGATAGATCTCGTGGGGGGCGAGAGGTTCGAGCACGACGGCCAGGTCGGGCCAGGTGGTGGCGAGCGTGGCCAGCCGTTCGACGAGCGGCTGGGCACCGGAGGCAGCGTGGAGCGAGATCGTGAGCAGGTCGTGGAGCTG
The DNA here is from genome assembly GCA_947440895.1 of Planctomycetaceae bacterium. GTDB lineage: Bacteria > Planctomycetota > Planctomycetia > Pirellulales > UBA1268 > CAMCQY01. The sequence goes on from CANETO010000227.1 coordinate 4,062, forward strand.
CGTGCACCAGTCGAGGTGTCGATCGATCGCCGCCGATCGCAGCCGCAGGAGCGTCCGCTCCGTGACGTCGGCGGTGACGAACGGATTCCCGTCGCGGTCGCCTCCCATCCACGATCCGAACGTGAGAAAGGGCCGGATGCGAAACGATTCGCCCGGATAGCATTCGGCGAGGCCGCGGCGGAGCGAGGCATGGACCTGCGGAACCGCCTCCCAGAGCCTGGGCATGATCGATAGGCCGCGTTCCACCTCGTCGAGCACGGTCGGCCGCGTGGGCCGCAGAAACTCGGTCTGCCAGAGCACATCGAGCTCGCTGTGGAGATCGCTCTCGTGGTCCGACCGTTCGCGGGGCAGGAGATCGGCGCGGTCGAATTCCTGCAGGCTGTGCCGCATCCGCCGCAGCTTCGCCCGGATCGACCGTCGCTTGGCCTCGCTGGGA
>CANETO010000228.1 GCA_947440895.1 Planctomycetaceae bacterium
GGGCTGTTCCTCGAACTGGGCGCCGACGATGAACTCGCCGACTTCCCGTTCGTCTATGCATCGAGCCGGCACGGCTTCGCCTCGCACGATCCGTCGGTGCGGGAGGGAACGATGGAGGCGCTGCTCGACCTGGTCCTCGAGAAGATCCCCGGCCCGGCCGTGGATCGGGATGCTCCCCTGCGGATGCTTGTCACCACGCTCGGCTGGTCCGACTACGTGGGCCGGATCGCCATCGGCAGGATCGAGTCAGGCAAGCTCACCAAGGGAGCTTCCGTCATGCGGTCGACCCTCAACGACGGCCTCGTGAATGCGAAGGTGCTGGGGCTGCAGGTGTTCGACAAACTGGGCCGCGTCGACGTCGAGGAGGCAACTGCCGGCGACATCGCCGCCGTCAGCGGCATCGAAGACGTGGAGATCGGCGATACCATCTGTTCGGCGGAAGACCCACGGCCGCTGCCACGACTGTCGGTCGACGAGCCGACCCTGAGCATGGTCTTTGGCATCAATACCTCACCGCTGGTGGGCAAGTCGGGCAAATTCCTCACCACCCGGCATCTCCGCGACCGGCTCGCCAAAGAACTGGAACGCAACGTCGCCCTTCGGGTCGACCCGATCGTGAATTCGGAGCAGTTCTCCGTCTCGGGCCGCGGCCTGCTCCACCTCTCCGTGCTGATCGAGACGATGCGTCGCGAAGGATACGAACTCTCCGTCGGCAAGCCCCGCGTCATCCTCCGCAAAGAGGGGAACAAGACCCTCGAGCCCTTTGAGACCCTCGTCGTCGAGGTGCCGCACGACAAGCTCGGTCCGGTGATGGAACTCACCGGTTCGCGACGTGGCCAACTCGTGCACATGGGCTCTCGGGGAGAGTTTGCCCACGCGGTCTTCTCGATTCCCGCCCGGGGCCTGATCGGTCTCCGCACCCGGGTGCTCAACGCCACGCAGGGCACGGCCATCATGCACCACCGCTTCGAGGCCTGGCGTGAACTCGAGGGCGACGTGTCGGGCCGGGCCAATGGCGTGCTGGTCTCGATGCTGCCGGGCAAGGCCGTGGCATTCGGGCTCGATGGCCTGCAGGAGCGGGCTGATCTCTTCATCGAGCCGGGTGACGAGGTCTATGAAGGCATGATCTGTGGCGAGAATGCCCGCAGTGACGACATGGTGGTCAATCCCACGAAAGAGAAAAAGCTCACCAACATGCGTGCCAGCGGCAGCGACCGCAACATCCTCCTCAAGCCGCCGCGGCGGATGTCGCTGGAGGAGTCGCTTGAGTACATCGAGGAAGATGAACTCGTGGAGGTGACGCCGGCCGTTATCCGGCTGCGAAAGATCCTGCTCTCCGAGCACGAGCGGCGGAAGGTGTCGCGATCCAAGGTGGGCACACCCTGAACGGCCGCCCAAGCCTGGCCGAAGAGAGCCCCTGGAACACCATGGTCATCACACTCGTTCCAGCACGTTGATCGTGCTGGAACGAGCGTGGCCTGACTACAACTCGTAGACGTGGCCCGGTTTCACGAGTTCCACGTTGGCGAGCCCCATGGCTGCGAGTTCGTCGGCGATCGCGGCGGCGTAGCGTGCCTTCCGGTGCACCACGATAAAGCGAACCCCGCGGGACACGCTGTTGGGCAGTTTGGCAATTTCGGCGGCAAATGTCGTGGGGCTGAGGTGGCCGGTGAGGGCGGCCAAACCGGCGTGCGCCTGCGGAAAACTCACTTCCAGAAACACCGCCTTCAAGTGGTCGATCGCCGCGAGATGCTGCCAGAGGTGATCGGTGGGTCCGGTGTCGGAGGGGAAGGCCACCGCAGTCCGACCGTCGTCGACGACCAGCCCCAGCGTGTCGACTCCGTGCGATACCGGCACGGGGGTGATGGTGAGCCCCGCGCGGACAACCGGCTGCAGCGGCTCGATGGCCGTCGTGCTCACGAAGGTATTCTCGGGCTGCGACAGACCGATGAAATCCGGCCACACGCGGCCGTTGAACATGTCGGCGTGGAGAAAGTCGAGCGACTCCTGCGACGCCAGCACCTCAACGCAGTCTGGCCCCGGCTCGTAGACGTTCTCCAGGAAGATCGGCAACGTCGCGATGTGGTCCTGATGCTCGTGGGTGATGAAGACGTGCTTCACCCGCTGCTGCCGCCGCAGATCGGCGAGGAGGCCGAGGGCCCCCGCATCGACCGCCACCTCGTCATTGACGAGAAACGACACGAGAAACTGGAGGTCCGATGGGGGCACGCTCGAATGGAGCAGTTCAACACGCATGGCCTAGTGGCCCCTGGCTTTGGTGATGTGTGGTGAGGACAGAGGCTGGTTACGGTTTTACATGGAAAAAAATTCCCGGATACGATCGAAGATATCGAGCGTCTCCGGAGCGATCCGACCGACGACAGCCATCGCCTTGGCCCGCTCGCTCACCCGCACCTGCAGCGCCGCGCCGAGCTGTTCCACAAGGTCGGGCTGGGCGGCGAGGATTCGCCCAAACGACTCCTTGCCAACTTCCAACAGCCTGGCTTCGACGAGGGCGGTGACCGTTGCCGACCGAGGTTCGCCGGTCATCAGCGACATTTCGCCAAAATAGTACCCCGGCTCGAGCGTTGCCAGGCAAACGGCTGCCGCGTCCGCCTGCCGGACCGTCACCTCGACGCGTCCACTCATGATCACAAATAGGCTCGTGCCCGGATCCCCCTGCCGGATCACCGGCTCGCCGGCGGCATACACCCGTTCGATACTCTCCTCCGCCAGCCGGCCCATCTGCTCCGGCGTCAGCACCTCGAGCATGCCGATCCGTTGCAGGCTTCCGATCCGGCGGTCGATTGCCGCCGTCGGAGGCTCGACCGCAGGCGTGGGCAACTGGGTGAGACGGATCTGCTGCGTGGCCACCGGGATCTCGATTCCTTGCCGGGAGAGGGCATACCAGATCCGGTCGCGGGCCATGCCGTCCACCCGGTCACGCTTGTCGAAGTCGGACGTGAAGAGACGGACCCAGTATTCGACGCCCCGTTCCTTGAAATCGTTGGTGACGACCGACGGCGCGGGGTGCTCCAGAACTCCGAAGCTGCCGCGGATGGCCTCGAGGATGGTCTGTTGAACTCGCTGCGGCGAAACGTCGTAAGGCGCCACCACGAACAGCGATCGTCGCGACCAGGGCTCGGGCTTGGTGAAATTCCGGATCGAAGCCTGCGCGAGCTGACCGTTGGGGATGATCACGTAGGCCTCATCGAGGGTGATCACCTTCGTGGCCCGCCAGTTGATTTCCACTACCCGGCCGATGTGGGCGGGATTGGCGTCATACTGGATCCAATCACCCAACTCGAAAGGGTGCTCGGCGTGGATGGCGAGCCCGGCAAAGACATTGCCCAACGTGTCTTTCAAGGCGAAGCCGAGCACGGCCGTGAGGACTGCCGATCCAGTGAACAGGTTCTCGGCTCGCACGCCCGCTTCGAAGAGGATGGCAATCAGCGCGGCTCCAATCATCAGCAGCCGCAGCACGTCGAGAAAGATGCGTGGCATCGGCCGGGTGATGCGTTCCCATGCCGACACTGCCACCAGGAGCAACACCGACTGCAGCAGCGACGCCAACAAGAAGAAGCGGATGCCGAACAAGGCGGCCATGGGGCCGTCGGCTGCATCCGGAAACAGCCACGCCACCGCCAGCGGCACCGGCGCGAGCAGCAGCAGGGCAGCCGGTCCCCACGACAGCCACCGCCGGCCCCGTGGTGCCGAGAAGATGAAGAGGGTCAGTGCGACCAGTGCCACGACCAACTCGCGGCCCACATTGGCGTCCCCCCCGTTGGCCAGCGTGCTGAGGATCGCGCCAATTCTGCTGTCATTCATGCCTTCGTGGCTCCATCCGAACGCCAGGGATGCCGCTGCCGGAGCACCTCGCCGGGCTCGGACCCGCAGATTGTGCCGCGATCAGGGGCTGCCGACAAACCCCTAAACCGGCCCTTGACCGAGAAAACCGCGATCGGCCCCGGGACGGATGGACGGGGAGCCCGGTTTTTTCTATGCTCTAGGACTCCGCGGAACGATCCGCGAGCATCCTTTCATTCAGCCTGAGACGATCCGGAACACGCATGGTCAAACTGACGGTTCGCGAACGCGAAAGCATTCAAGAGGCGGTCCGCCGCTTCCGTAAACTGGTCGAGCGCAGTGGCATCAAGAAGGAGATGCGTCGCCGGGAGTTCTTCGAGAAGCCCAGCGAGACCAAGCGTCGCGCCCGTCTCCGCGCCGAACGCCGCACCAAGCGGAACCGCCTGCTCGGCGTGTGACTTCATGCGAAACATGGCTATCCTTGCCATGTTTTCTTGGCGACCGCAGGTCGCTGGCGAGAGGCCGTCGCTCCCGCAACGTGTCACGAGCCCCAGTCGAGGGCGACGTCGAGCCACGGGGCATCGTGGGTCGGCCAGCCGGTGCTGACCCGGTCAACGCCGGTCCGGGCGATCTCGGCGACCGTCTCCGGCCGAATGCCGCCTGACGCCTCCAGCACCACCCGGGGCCGCA
>CANETO010000229.1 GCA_947440895.1 Planctomycetaceae bacterium
ACCAAAGCCCCCAGAATCACTTGATTGCCGAAACCTCCCAAAGCAGAATCTATCTCAGGGAGTTTCTCCACGGCGATCCTCCCTAACGATAAAAACTGTCGGTTTCGCGGAATATTGGCCTTCGCCGGGGAAGGTTTCCGAAAGACACTTCGGCAGCGGAGTGCTTCGACAAGACCTCCCCATCACCCTCCCTCTCACGCCTTTCGGCATCTGACACGACCATGCTGGAACGGAACCGTCTGCAGCCTCCCCGCCCATCCTCCCCGTCGCCAACGGCGGGCTGGTTCGACGGCGTTGCCGCCGGATGCAGCGGGCTGTTCGCCTCGCCGGAAGACTTTGACGCCACCGGCATTCTGGCAGGGGTCGATCCGTGCGAGTCCCGCTACTGGTGGATGCCGGAACTGTTTACATCCCAGACACTTTCATCCCAGGCCAACATTGGCGAAGCCACCATGGCCACGTCGCCGGGAGAGTCTGAGAACGCCGGTCGGGACGCCAGCGGGATCCGTCGATCGGGACTCGCCGAGCGACTGATGCGGTCTGGTCAGGCGACCCGGCGGACGGGCTCGCGCAGCCCCGCAGCTGCCTGATCCACCTCGACTGCAAGCGCTGCATAGTCAGCGGCACCGTGTGATTCGGGCGCATAGTCGAAGATAGACTGCCCGAAACTCGGAGCCTCAGCCAGCCTGATGTTGCGCCGCACCCGCGTCTGGAACACCTGAGCCGAGCCCCACGCCGGGTGCTTGTCGCCAGCTGACGCGAAGAATGACTGCACGTCGCGGCCGACTTCCGAGGCCAGCCGTGTGCCTGCCTCATACATGCAGAGCACCACCCCCAGAAGTCGCAGCCTGGGATTCACATGCTCGGCGACGAGTTCAATCGTCTCCAAGAGCTTGCTCAGGCCGTGCAACGCCAGGAAATGGGGCTGGAGCGGCAGGAGAACCTCGTCCACCGCGGCCATGGCATTGAGCGACAATAGCCCCAGCGACGGTGGGCAGTCGATGACCATGTAATCGAACGCTTCCGACGTCCCAGACGCAGGATTACAGCGAGAATCTGCTTCGATCCGCTGGCGGAGAATCAGCTCCCGGCCACTACGGGCTGCCAGCGCCATCTCCACCGCGGAAAGATCGATATGGGAGGGCACCACGCAGAGATTTTCACCCGCAGCCACCGTTGCCGCCGCCAGCGACTGGCCCCCCACGAGCACGTCAAACGCCGAGAGCGGGTGCGATCCGGGCAACACGCCCGCATGCAGCGTGGCATGCGCCTGCGGGTCGAGATCGACGAGACAGACCCGTCGGCCCGCCCTGGCCAAGGCCACGGCAAGGTTCACGGACGTGGTCGTCTTGCCAACGCCACCCTTTTGATTGGCCACGGCTATGGATCGCATGAAACACCTCGGTGCCGGAATGTCCGCGGGTCGACCCGGACGGGCGGGGAGCATAGGCGTCGGCCCCTCTCGCGAAAAAGCCCGATTTCGCGGGGAGCGAATCTCTATCTGGCCGACGAAAGCGTGCCGCGAATCCACTTTTCCAAGCCGGTCCCGATCCGACCCAGCCCAATTCGCCCGGGCTGCCCAACCATCGCGAGGCACCCACCGGGTGCGTCGAAGTCGATGACAAGTGTGGTCTGGCCGGCATCGCGTGGCCGGGTCGACGTGTCGGTCCCGCCAGTCTCGGTGAAGACCAGTGCCACGTCCCAAGCCGCCGCCGGCAGTCGCGATTCAGGAGCCGCATCTGGCCTCGCTCCGGCGGTCTGCCAGATGAAATTGGCATCCTCCACGAGCCCGCGTCGCAGATGCACGAGTCCGGGAGCCTTCGAGACGTCGATCCGCGACTGGACTGCCAGCCGGCCAGGGCCAGACCCGGGCTGAACCGTCAGCAGTTCAACACTGGCGGCCGCCGTGATCCGCCGCGACGCAGAAGCACCGTAGAACTCCAGACACCGGCGGGTCTGATGCCGCTGAAACCAGATGCCGGTGATCGCCGCCGCCACTCCCATCAGGAGCAGGCCGGCCACCAGCCAGGTACCTGGTGGGGTGCCGGCGGCGTTCCTGCGATCGTCGTCGAAATGTGGTGATCTGGACATGGAGCCGCATCCTTTTTCGGCCGGCTTTCGGTCTGGCCGCACCCATCGCCGCTGCACTGTATACTCGCAGCCCACGGGTGCAAAAGTCCGCCCGTTCTATCTGCCACCCACCGCTGCCCCGCTGCCCATCCGGAGTCGCCGCGCATGCCAAACGCGTTTGATCCCTATCGCGAAGCCCTCGTCGTCGAAAACCACACGGTCTGGCCGGGTGACTACGAAGATTGGTCGGATGCCGACAAGGCTCGCGTTGAAACTCTGCTGCACGCCGCCCCGCAGGAGGCTGCGGAACTCGACTACCATCGGCAACACACCGGCTTCGCCCGGGTGATCACCGTCACGCCCGCTGACCTCGACCGCGTGAGCGTGGCCTGACAGGCTTGCTGTGCCACCCGTGTTGAACGACACCGCCACCATTCGCCTTCAGCTTCCGGCAGACGCCGGCCGGGCCGATCGCTCCTACGAAATCGTTGTGGGCAGCGGCGTGATCGGCTCGGTCGGCCCCGCGGTCGCAGCCACCGGTGCAAGGCGGACGGTCGTGATCACGGATGCCGCCGTGGCCAACTCTCACGCCGCGGCTACGGCCGACTCCATGAGGTCTTCCGGCCTCGATGTCGCCACGCTCACCGTCCCCTCCGGCGAGGCCTCGAAGTCTGTCGCCGCGCTCGAACGACTCTGGAACGAGATGGCCCGGCTGGCCGTCGATCGCCACACGCATGTGATCGGTGTCGGCGGCGGCGTGGTAGGCGATCTGGCGGGATTCGCGGCGGCGACGTTTGGCCGCGGGCTGCCCATCTGGCATGTGCCGACCACCCTCGTGGCCCAGGTCGACAGCGCGATCGGTGGCAAGACCGGGATCAATCTCGGCGCAGGGAAAAATCTCGTCGGTAGCTTCTGGCAGCCCCGCGGCGTGATCGCCGACGTCGACACGCTGGCCACGCTGCCCGATCGCGAGTTCAAGAGCGGCATGGCCGAGGTGGTGAAATACGGCATGATCCTCGACCCGGCGTTTTTCGACTGGCTCGAAGCCAACGCCGGGACGATTCTGGCTCGGGATGCCGTGGCGCTCAGACACGTGGTCAGCCGCTCCGCGGCACTGAAGGCCGATGTCGTGGAACGCGACGAACGCGAGATTACCGGCCTACGGGCGATCCTCAACTACGGCCACACGTTCGCCCATGCCTACGAGACCGCCGCCGGCTACGGCACGCTGCTGCACGGCGAGGCGGTCGCCATCGGCATGGTGTCGGCCGCCGCGCTCGCCCAGTCGCTCGGCCGGATCGGGCCCGACGTCGTCACCCGACAAGAGCAGCTCCTCCGGTCCTTTGACCTGCCGGTGACCGTGCCGACCGGGGCAGCTTTTACAAGTGACGCGCTGCTCGCCACGATGGCCCGCGACAAAAAGACCGTTGGCGGCCGGCTGCGGTTCGTCCTCCCCACGCAGATCGGCCACGTGGAGCTCGTGGACGGGATCGACCCGGCGACGGTCCGTTCGATCGTGGGTGGGTGAATCGTCCCCGCCCGAGATCCGTCACACACCCCTCCAGACACGTCTTCAGGAGCACTTCCATGCGGCACACACGTCTGTTCTCCGCCGCGATCGGACTCATCGCGATCGCCGCGGTCCCGTGGCTGGCAACACCGGCGCGGGCGCAGAACGACTGGCAGTATCCCGATCCCTACTTCGGCATCCTGGAGATCGAGAAGTCGCACGATGCGACGACGGCACGGCGGTATCGCGGCGAGGTCAACCCCACGCCGAGGTCGAAGCGGCTCACGGCTCCTTCGGCCGGACAGGTTCCGGCGGGAGAATCGGAGGGGGCCCGCGAGTCCATCACGCCCCTCCCTGCCACGCGGCCCCGCTGGCGGAACCGCTGGCGACGGTAGCGAGGGCATAACGCTCCCGGACGGCGTGCTGCAGACGTCTGCTCGTCGGCGATCTCGATCTTCCACCGCCGCGACGACACTTGCGAAAAGGCTCTGGGCAGCCCTATAGTCGTTTTCCGCGATAATGTTCACGGGACAGCGGCGTCCCCGACTTTCGGAGGTTCCGCCTTGAAGATCAGCTTCGCCTGCCCGAGTTGTGCGAAGCCGTTGGTGGCGGACGCAGCGCTCGCGGGCCGGACGGGACGCTGCCGGTTTTGTGGACACCGGGCTCTCGTGCCTGCCGGTCCAGAGCCGGCACCCGTTGCCGACTGGCGGACGGCGGTCGCGGGCCAACTGGCGGCGCCGTCCGGCCACAGTGCGGCTGCAATCGATCCTGGCACCGCGTCACCGGCTGCCGACCTGACCGGCGGCTACCGGCTCCGACCGATCACGCCAGTCGCCGTTCCCACGCTCGCGGCATCCGAATGGGACAATGCCGAACTCGGCCCCGCCATGGACTCGCCGCTGGCGGCCGCCTTCCC
>CANETO010000230.1 GCA_947440895.1 Planctomycetaceae bacterium
AACTGGCCGAAAAGGCCTCGGTCGCCATGCACCCACTGGGTCGCTTGGGCGAACCGGAGGACGTTGCCCGGGCCATCGCCTTCCTGCTCGATCCTGCCCAGAACTGGATCACGGCGCAGGTGCTGGGCGTGGACGGCGGCCTGGCCGACCTGAAGGGCCGGCCGGGCTGACGGGCGCACGGGAGCCAGGCGGGCCTCGTCGGGGGGTGCTCCACCTGTTATCCTCGCCCCCATGAATACTTCTCAAAAAGTGGCTGCGCCGACGTTTCGCCTCTGGCTGATGATGGTCCTGGAGTTCGTGATCTGGGGTGCGTGGCTGCCCTTGATCTGGGGCTACATGGGGACGGCCGTCGCCGATGGCGGTCTCGGTTTTACCCCCGCCCAGATCGCCTGGGTCGGCAGCGCGTTTGCCATCGCGTCGATCGTCGGCATCTTCTTTTCCAGCCAGTTCGCCGACCGCACGTTCGCAGCGGAACGGTTCATGGCCGTCAGTCATTTTGTTGGCGGCCTGGCGATCCTCGGGATGTATTGGGCCAAGGACTTTCCCACCTTCTTCGGGCTGATGCTCGTCCACTCGCTGCTCTACGTGCCCACGATCTCCGTCTCCAATTCGATCGCGTTTGCCCACATGAAGAACGCCGAGAAGGAGTTTGGCCTCGTGCGAATGGGCGGCACGATCGGCTGGATTCTCGCCGCCTGGCCGCTCTTTTTTCTGCTGGAAGGAAAAACCGGCGCCGCGGCGACGATGGCGAAAGCCAATATTTTTCTCGTGGCGGGCATCGCCTCACTGATCCTCGCCGCCTACAGCCTCACGCTGCCGCACACGCCGCCGAAGCGGTCCGCCGGTGCGGGGGGGCTAGCGTGGCTGAAGGCCGCGAGCTTTCTCTCGAAGCCGTATCTGCTTGTGCTGTTCGTCGTGACGTTTATCGACTCGGTGATCCACAACGGGTATTTCCTGCTGGCGGGGAATTTTCTCGGCGACAAGAATGCCGCCGCCATCGCCCAGCAGTGGATCATGCCGGTGATGAGCATCGGCCAGGTGGCAGAGATCGCCACGATGGCGGTCCTGGGCGGCGTGCTGGCCCGGCTTGGCTGGAAGACGACGATGATCCTCGGCATCCTTGGGCATGCGGCTCGGTTTGCCGTGTTCGCCTTCATGCCCCAGAATCAGTTCATGATCATCGCGGTGCAGGTGCTGCACGGTGTCTGCTACGCCTTTTTCTTCGCGACGCTCTACATCTTCATCGACGCGGCCTTTCCCAAGGACGTGCGGTCGAGCGCTCAGAGTCTGTTCAATCTGCTGGTGCTCGGCCTGGGCGATCTGGCCGCCAAGTGGCTCTTCATCCCGCTCCAGGAACGGCTCACCGTCGACGGCTCGACCGACTATCGCCAGCTGTTCCTCGTGCCGGCGGCGATGTCGCTGGCAGCGGCCGTGCTGCTGCTCGTTGCCTTCTGGCCACCGCGGGCTCTCGCAACGGCCTCCGAAACACAGGATGATCTGGAGACGGAGCCGGAACTGGCTCGGTGACCGACGGTCCACCGGAGCCGTCACGCTCCGGAACGGGATGGCTAGAATGGCGTCGGTGTAGCACCGCCCGAAGCCTGTCCTCGGAGTCAGAATCATGACCACGCCAGTCGTACGCCAGTATCCCCTTGCCGATCCCGCTGGGCCGCTCGACGAGATCCACCATGTGGCCATCGCCGTGCAGAACGTCGCCGAGGCGGTGGACTGGTATCGCAAGCACTTTCGCTGCGAGATTGGCTACCAGGACGAGACCTGGGCCCTGCTCGAATTCGGGAACACGCGGCTGGCGCTTGTGATCCCTGACCAGCACCCGCCCCACATCGGCTTCATCCATCCAAAGGCCGAGGAGTTTGGCCCGCTCAAGGGGCACCGCGACGGCACACGAAGCTGCTACGTGGCCGACCCCTCCGGCAACCCGGTCGAAGTGCTGGCGCCTATCTGACGGCACGAAAAACATGGCCATCCTGGCCACTCTGACAGGCGGAGGGCCTGTCGTCAGTGAGTTCTTGGCGGTTTCAAGCCGTCTTGCACGCCGCCCGTAATCCTCCTACCCTCCCGCCCCTGTCGTGTTCCCCGATACCCCAGACGGTACCGGAGCGGGCCGCTGTCACGGAGGATGCCATGCCTATCACGCTCGAAGAACTTGCCAGCCAGGTGCGGGGCACACTGGTCGGACATGCTGCCGTGCTGCCGATCATCGGTGCCGCCACGCTGGAGACGGCCGGGCCTTCCGACGTCACGCTTATCGATTCCTCCGACAAGCTGCACCTTCTCTCCAAGAGCTGCGCTGGTGCGGCGATCGTGCCGCTGGGCGCGGGCCCGCTCGATCGGCCGACGATCGAAGTGGCCGACGTGCACGCTGCGTTTACCGCGGTGATCACCGGGCTGCGGCCGCCTCGGGCCGCGGCCCGTATCGGCGTGAGCCCGCGGGCGTGCGTCGATCCTACGGCCCGGATCGGGGCCGATGCTGACATTCATCCGCTGGCTGTGATTGGCGCGGATGTGGAGATCGGCCCGGGGGCCACGATCCACTCCGGTGCCCAGATCATGGCTGGCTGCCGGATCGGCTCCGGCACGATCGTCTTCCCCAATGCGGTCCTCTATGAAAACACGCTGGTGGGCAGCCGCTGCCTGATCCATGCTGGCGCCGTGCTCGGTGCCAATGGCTTTGGCTACAAGGTGGTGGGGGATGCGTATAGCCTCTCGGCGCAGCTGGGCTGGGTCGAGATCGGCGACGACGTTGAGATCGGCGCGGGCACCACGATCGACCGCGGCACCTACGGAGCCACCTCGATCGGCGACGGCACGAAGCTCGACAACCTCGTGATGATCGCCCACAACTGCCGCCTCGGCCGGCATAACATGATCTGTTCGCAGGTGGGCGTGGCGGGCAGCACGACCACCGGCGACTGGGTGGTGATGGCGGGCCAAGTCGGCGTCCGCGACCATGTGCACATCGGTGACAAAGCGATACTGGGTGCCCGATCGGGCGTGTCGAACGACGTGCCGCCGGGCATCACGGTGCTGGGAGAGCCCGCCATCGAACTCCGCGACCGGAAGCTGCAGCTGGCGACCATGAGCAAGCTGCCTGAGATGCGGAAGGATCTCAAGCACCTCACTGCCCGTGTCGAGGCCATCGAGCGAACACAGTCACAGGGTGTCCGTGGTACCGAGGCCGCCTGATCCGCTCCGGATCCATCTCCTCAGACACTCCGACATGCATCCGACCATGCCTCATGATCCGCAGCCCCTCGCCGGGGAGACGATCGGCATCATCGCCGGCTGGGGCCGGTTTCCCGTGGCCGTGGCCGAGGCGATCCGCCGGCGTGGCGGTCGCACCGCCATTCTCTCCATTCGCGACCATGCCGACGCGGCGCTCGAGCCGCTGGCCGACGTGCACGGGCAGGTTGGTGTCGCCAAGCTCGGCGGAGCGATTGACTTCTTCCGGCGACACGGCGTGACCCGGGCGACGATGGCCGGCAAGATCCATAAGACGAAACTCTTCGGCCGCCATGCCTGGCTCCATCATCTGCCCGACTGGCAGGCGCTCGTCACGTTCTGGCCGCACTTCATCAGCCGCCGCCGCGACAACCGCGACGACTCGCTGCTGGCCGCGATTTCCACCGCATTTGACACGGCGGGCGTGAAGATCTGCCCCGCGACCGACTTCGCACCGGAGCTGCTCGCCGACGAGGGGGTGCTGGTCGGCCGGCCGCTGTCGGCCACCGAGCAGGCCGACGTTGCCTTCGGCTGGCAACTGGCCAAGGAACTCGGCCGGCTCGATATCGGCCAGACTGTGGTGGTGAAGAACCGAGCGCCGCTGGCGCTCGAAGCAATCGAGGGGACGGATGAATGTATCCGTCGAGCTGGCAGGCTCTGCACGTCGGGCGGCATGGTTGTGGTGAAGGTTGCCAAGCCGCGGCAGGATCTGCGGTTCGACATGCCGACGATCGGTCGGGGCACGCTCGAATCCCTTCGGGCCGCCGGCGCCACGGTGCTCGCGATCGAGGCAGGCCGGACCATCCTCGTCGATCCCGATGAACTGCAGGCGTTCGCCTGCCGCAGCGGCATCACGATCCTGAGCCTCTGCGACGAGGCCGGGGCGCCGCAGGTGCGCTCCGTAGCCTGACCCGACACGTGCCAATGCCCAAAAGCCCCCGGCGGAAGCCCCGGGGGACTCCAGGTCTGACTCCGGTCCGTTTGCCATGCTCTTCCGGGACCGCCCGTCCCCGTTTTCCTATACTGTCTCAGAGCATGCGAATCCTTTTCTTCATCTTGCTGTTCCTGGTCGGGTCGGGCCTGCTGATCGTTGGGAACGCCGCGGCCCAACAGCCGGCGATCCAGATCGACGCGGCCGTCGATCTGTCGGTGCCGATCCCTCCGGCGCAGACGCATCACTTCGGTCGCGAGATCGCGCAGACGATGCATTTCACAGGCGCTCCTTGGCTCGTTCGCGAGAGCCGGCAGCGGGA
>CANETO010000231.1 GCA_947440895.1 Planctomycetaceae bacterium
CGTGGGCGGCCTTCAGCGCTCGGCTGACCTCGATCGCCACAGCGACCGTCTCTCGCCAGTTGAATCGGCGGCCGCTCCGCAGGATCTGCTCGAGGCTCCGGCCGCGCACGAGTTCCATCGCGAAGAAGGGCTGGTCGTCCTGCTCGCCAAACGCCAGCAGGCGGACGATCCCCGGATGTCGCAAGTTCTTGAGCGCATCGATCTCGGCCTCGAACCGCGATCGCACCCCCTCATCGTCTGCCAAGTGCGACGCCAGCACCTTCACGGCGACGGTGTCGCCGGTGGTCGTGTCAACCGCTTCATAGACCGCCCCCATGCCGCCGCGGCCGAGCCGGGACTGGATCGTATAGGGGCCCAGTTGGGTCGGATTCATATTCGGTAGTGTAGCCATCCGGATGGCGAATCGGCACGAGCGGATTTCCGATTCCCAAGGCTCGTGTACAACAGCGGCCCCGGACTCAAGCCGGTCGCCCAGCACGCTGCCCGGTGCCCAAAAGGCAGCCCACCGAAGCACCGCACCACACGGATGATCCCCGCGATGACCACGCCCTCAATACCCCCGTCAACCGTCTCCGGGGCGACGGTCCTGCTACCTCGGACGGAAAACCAGGCACTCGGCCTGGCCCGCTACTGCGTCGACTTTCTCCGCTCGCCCGCGAAGACAGCCGCCGACATTGGGCAGGCCACGCTCGACCGTGTGGAGCAGTTTCACCTCGACAGCGTCGGCTGCGGGGTCTCGGCCCTGAGTCACCGGGCCAACGCCCCGACGGTGCTGCGACGGGAGGCGCTCAGCACGAATCCCTCAACCGGCAGTAACGGAGGCATCTGCCTGGGGTCGCACCGACCGGTCGCAGTCGAGAAGGCGGTCGCGGCCAACGCCTCGGCCGTCCGCGAGTGGGATTCCAACGGCACGAATTTTGGCTATGACGCGACCAAGGGCCGGACGGCCGGTGAGTTTGGCCACAACGATTTCTATCCCGTGGCGGTCGCCGCCGCCCGCGAGAGCGGCCTCGACGGGGATGCCACGCTCCGCGTGATGGTGCTCATCGACGAAATCCGCGGCCGGCTGGCTGAAGTGTTCGCCCTTCGCACATACTCCATCGACCACGTGCACCATGGGGCCGTGGCCTGCGCCGCCGCCTATACGGCGGCGCTTGGTGGCACGATCGAGCAGATCGAGTCGGCGATCGGGATGGTGGTCGCGCACTACGTTCCCTTCCGCGCCATCCGAGCCGGGCACCAGCTCTCCGATAGCAAGGGGGCATCGGCGGCGCTCTCGGCCGAGGTCGCCGTGATGTGCGGCCGCCGGGCGCTGGCCGGCTTTCTGGGGCCGCGGGACATCTTTCGCAATCCGCTGGCAATCTACCGGCTGAACCAGCCGTGCCCCGATGGCCAGAGCCCGTTCGATCTCGAACTTGGCGTGAGCGGCAATGCCTTCGCGATCCACTCCATGCACTTCAAACTCGGGCTCTATGAGCACCAGTCGGCGGGTGCCCTCCAGGCGATCATCGATGCGTGCGGGGCGGAGCCAGAGGCTGTCCGCGACCTTGCCCGCATCCAGGCGATCCACGTCAAGATCTACGAGCCTGCCTACTCGATCATCGCCGATCCGGCGAAGCGGACGCCCACAACCAGGCAGTCGGCCGACCATTCGCTCCCGTTCATCCTGGCGAAGACGCTGCTCAAGGCTCACGCCGCCGCGGTCGCGGGGAAGGCTGTCGGTTGGGAGACGGTCATGCTGCTGCCGGAGGACTATTCCGACGCAGCCATCGGCGACCGCGAGGTACGGAGTCTCATCGATCGCATCCGCATCGAGCATGGTGGCCCAGAGTACGATGCCCTCTATCCCGACGGCATCCCGACAAGCGTCGCAATCGAGCATGGATCACTGGGCCTGCTCGGCGGTGGCCTCGTGCAGTATCCACTCGGGCACGCACGCTCGGATGCGGCACGCACGGCGGCCGTGGTGGCGCTCAAGTTCGACAGGCTCGTGGCAGGCGCGGTGGACGATCCCCGTCATCTGCGTGAACGGATCAGGGTGGCAGGGCGGAGTCCGCAGGAGATCGCGGAGTTGTATGCGTTTCCCATTTACGGGTGTGATCCCGGTTGATAAGCCAGTCGGGGTGTCGTCACGGCGCGTCGTCGACGTTGTCGCGCGAAACCTCGGCATGAAGTCGGTCGGCCACGCCGGCACGCTCGATCCGCTCGCCAGCGGCGTCGTGATCGTCTGCGTGGGCCACGCGACCAAACTCGTCGACTACCTGCACGAACTGCCAAAGCACTATTCCGCGACATTCCTACTGGGCCGCTCCAGCCCGTCGGACGATTTCGAGACCCCCATCGAGGAGGAACTGCAGCCGGTTCGCCCGGAGGCCGAGGAGATCGAGACCGCGGCCGACGCCTTCCGTGGCGACATTCTGCAACGCCCCTGCGACTATTCCGCGGTCCACGTGGATGGCAAGCGGGCCTATCGGCTGGCGCGGAAGGGGCGGCCGGTCGTGCTGGAGTCGAAGCCCGTGCGGATCGATCGGCTCATGATCACGGGCTACGCCTGGCCGCGGCTGGCCGTCGACATTGACTGTTCCTCGGGCACGTTCGTGCGGGCGTTGGGCCGTGACCTCGCGGAAAGCCTCGGCACGAAGGCTGTGATGGAGTCGCTCGTCCGCACGGCTGTCGGGACGTTTTCGTGCGGCCAGAGCATCCCACTCGATGCAATCACGCCCGACACGGCCCGGGCGGCGATCATGCCCGCCGTTGTCGCGGTCGCACACCTGCCACGCCACACGCTCGCTGACGACGCTCTTGCCAACGCCGTACGTGGCGGGCTCTTGCAGTTGCCCCAAGGCACGGCCCCCGCCGTCGCCGCCCTCGACGCTGCGGGGCAGCTCCTCGGCATCCTCAAGCAGCACGACTCGGGCACCTACCGTCTGCGGCCAAATTTCGTGCCAGACGCACCTTGAAGGGGAGAGGGACGTCAGTGCAGCGTGCCGTTGAGCGTGCCCTTCACGATGGAGCCGTCGGCCGCCGGGATCTGCCAGCTGAGGGCATAACAGCGGGTCGCCGTGAAGTCCGGAACCTTCAGGGTGACGGTGCGACCATCCGCTGATACCACACCGCTCTCAATCGCCCGGTGCTGCTCGTCGCGGTGGGGAGAGCCATACTCCCGCGTGCGATCGATCTCCCAGGTCCGCAGCTGCCAGCCATCCGGATTGCCGGCGTCAGCGGCAAGCGACTCGGAGAACGTCAGCTCAAGCACGCCGGGAGCGGCATGCAGCGACAGCGGCAGGCGCAGTGGATGCGATGTGCGGCGCACCCGGAAGAAACCTCCCGGCGCCGTGCGGTTGCCCGCCCAGGCATGCAGGCCGCATGTATAGAGCTGGCCATCGGCGGGGCCAAACCGCCCACGCATGATCCCGGTCGGCAGGTCATCCATCGGCAACGGTACCAGGGCCCCCTGCAGCACCATGGCGGCTGAGCTCCGCGGATCGGCGACCGGTTCGGTCAAAACCAGATGGAGGCGTCCCTCGCCGTAGGAGATTTCGAGCAACTGGCCAGCGAGCGGCTCAAACTGACCCAAAGGCACCCGCAGCAGTTCGGCGGGGGAGCGGTCGAAGGCGTTGGTGATCCAGACCGCCGGCGGCTCCATCGCCGCATCGCTGGCGTCGGTGATGCCGTGGAAGCCAAGCATGTTGCCGTAGAAGCCGCCTGGTCTCACATGGTTGATCCGGTTCTTGGGATTCCAGTGCCCCTCCTGGTCGGTCACCCAGAACGTGCCGTCAGACTCCACGCAGACGCCATTGGCCGCCCGGAATCCCTGCGCCACGATCTCCGTCGCACTTCCATCAGCCTTCACCTTCAATAGCGTGCCATGGTGAGGCACGACGGCCGGCAGGGCGTGGCGGGCGCTCTTGGCGTAGAAGACGTTGCCCTCTGCATCGGTCTCCAGGCCCATCGCGAATTCATGAAAGTGCTCGGTCACCTGGTGATCGTCGTTGAAGGTGTCGTAGCGGTCGGTCTGGCCGTCACCGTCGAGATCGATCAGCCGCACGATTCGGTCACGGCAGCCGACATGGACAACGCCCTCAATGACCTTGATGCCGAGCGGCTGATAGAGACCGGAGGCGATCCTCCGCCAGGTGAGGCAACCATCGGCCGCGGTGAGCCCATCCACCCGCCAGACATCACCATCCCATGTACAGAGCAGGGCGGTGTTGCCTTCTCTATCTGGAAAATCGAGGCCGGAGAACCGCAGCTGCGCGTTCCAGGGATTCTGAATCGGGGGCGTGAGAACATCGACCCCCAACGGCCCGCTCTCGTCCCCCTTGACCACCTGCGTGGGCAACGGCGTGGCCCAGAGGCTCTGCGCCGGCCGGCCGATCAGGCTGAGGGGACTCGGCGGCGTCGGCAGCGACACGAGTGGATCCGCCGGCGTTCCGGCCGCCGCGAGAGCGACATGCACATCCAGTGGCAGATCGCCGGGA
>CANETO010000232.1 GCA_947440895.1 Planctomycetaceae bacterium
CCGCCCGGTCGAGCTGAGGGCCCTTTTCCTCCATCTCCTCGAACACCTCGCGGTGCATGTCCCAGCCGCCGAACTCCACCTCCACGCACCGGACGCCCGATTCGACCAGCCGCCGTGCGAGCAGACAGCCCAGCCCCACCTGCGAGTCGCCATATCGCTCGCGGACCTCAGGCTTTTCTTTGGCGAGGTCGAAGGCCTCGAGATCGACCGAGCCCATCAGCCGGATGGCGTCTTTGTAGAGCTGGTTGTAGGCGTCGAGCTGCTGCCCGGCGTACCGCTGCTTGAAGTCGCGGTCGATGCGGTCGGCCAGCGCCAGCCGGCGGTCGAAGTTCTTCTCCGAGAGGTAGCGGGGACGCTTCGTGTTTTCGAGGCCCTTGGTGGGATCGGCGACCGGCACGGGGGTGAGCGCGGGATCGAGGAAACCGGCGCCAGGATGGTCGTTGCCGTTGCCGACGAGGACATAGCCGGGCAGATCCCGGCTGATCTTTCCCATGCCATGCACCGCCCAGGCGCCGAAGGCGGGATGCCTGATGCTGTTGATCATCGGATAGCTCGTCCGCATCAGGTACTGACCCTGTTCGTGAGCGCCGGTCTCGGTGGAGAGCGAGCGGATCACGGCCAGTCGGTCGGAGAGGCCCGCCAGCTTTTCGAGCGTGTGGCCGAAGAGCATGCCCGGCGTCTTCGTCTGGATCGGCTTCGTCTCCCCCTGCTCCTCACGGCCGGGCTTAGGATCGAAGGTGTCGAGGTGGCTCATCGCGCCTTGCATCATCACGTAGATGATGTTTTTGGCGCGGGCCGGTGTTTCGACCGCGGCTGCATCCAGCTGCCGCGAGACCGCCGGCATGAGCCCGACACCGAGCGTCGCCCGGGCAATATGGGCAAAGGCCTCGCGGCGGGAGAGCGTGTCGAGCCAGTGGTTGTGCGTCATCAGCCTTTGCTCCCGGAGCATTCTCGCTATTGGATGAAGATGAATTCCCGTGTGTTGAGCAACGCCCAGACGAGGTTGCCAACCCCCGCCGGCGGCGTTTCGGCCGACTGGATCTCCTGGATCGCGAAGCGACGATCCTCGGCCGAGGGCCGGTGGGAGAGGATCGAGAGGAAGACGACTTCGACTGCCTTTTTGGAATCGTGCGACATCACCTCGTCGTGGATCACCGAGCCTGGCACCAGCATGCTGTGGGTGATCGGGCCATTGAACATCGACAGAATCTGCGGCACGGTGGCGACCGTCCGGCCCCCTTCGATCGATTCCCGGTCACTCTGGCCGAACTGCCGGAGGAAGTGGCCCAGTGGCAGCGGCGTCGGCAGCTCGCTGGCCCGCACAAGCACCTGCCCCTGATAGCCGTAGCTTTTCTGGAGCCTCGCCAGGTAGCTTCGTTTACTGAAGGATTGGTTGAATCGGTCGTAGGCCTTCTCCACGTCGCGGTAGCTGGTGCCCGCCGTCGTCAGGTGGCAGTCCGCCAGTGCGGCGTAGGCCTCGGCGGTGGGCCGCTGGAACGCCCACTCGTTGTGGGCGACCAGCACGAGGATCGAGTCCCAGAGTTGTTCCGCCGTCATCCGCTTGAGCGCCGGTCCCGTGAAGCGGAAGGGGGTCGCCGAGGTCGGGTCGTAGAGCACGGCCCGCCGCTGGTAGGCAGAGGTCGAGACGAGCACGCGGACAAACTCGCGGAGATCGAAGTCGAGCGAGAGCACGAGGTCGGTGAGATGCTCGAGCAGTTCCGGGTTTGAGGCAGGGTTGTCCTCGCGGAAATCGTCGACCGGCTCGACGAGCCCGACCCCCATTACCTTTCGCCACATACGGTTGGCAATCGTGCGGGCAAACTGCCTGTTCTCCCGGGAAGTCAGCCAGGTGGCGAACTGCTCCCGCCCGTCCTTGCCGGCAGCGGCTGTGGGAATCTCACCCCACAGCACCCGCGGGGAGACGGCTGCCAGCGGCTGGTCGTCGTCATAGCGATAGTCATGCGGCAGGAGCAGTTTTGCGTCGCGGTAGTGGACGCTCGTCAGATTAGCGTTGATGAATAGCCGCAATCCCCCGTCGACCTTCTTGGCGCGGATCTGCTCTTTTGCCTCCTGCGTGATCTCGCGGATCTGGCGAGAGGTCTCGGCATTGGCCTGCCGTGCCGCCAGCGCCGCTTCTCTGGCCTCCTCCTTCGACAGCCCCTTCTTCTTCCCAACGGCACCCTCGAGCCGCATCCGCGTGCCCGATGTGAGGGCGGCCAGTTCGTAGAACTGGTGCTGGGTCCAGGAGTCGAACGGATGGTCGTGGCACTGGGCGCAGCCGATCTGCGTGCCGAGAAACACCCGCACCGTGTTGTCGACATACGGGAGCGGCATGCCCTTGTCGCGGAGCTGGAAGCCGACTGCCGGATTCTCCCAGACCTTGCCATCGGCCGTGAGCATCTCATGGACCCACTGGTCGAACGGACGGTTTTCGGCGATCGACCTCTTCACCCAGTCGAGATAGGGCTCGAAAAAGAGGTCCCTCTGGGGTCGCTCGGAGAGGCGGAGGATGTCGGCCCAGAAATTGTAGGTGTGGCTGACGTAGCCAGGACTCTCCGAGAGCTCGTCGATGAGGTCCGCCCGCTTGGAGGGCGACTTCGAATCGAGAAACCGCATCGTCTCATCGAAGGTCGGGATCTGACCGGCGAGTTCGAGATAAATGCGGCGGACGAACTGCGCATCCGTGAGCGGATCGCTCCCCTCGACGCCGTGCTCGTTCCAGTGTTTCTCGAGAAGCCCGTCGATCTGTTGGGCCGCCGTCTCCACCGCTGGCCGCCGCGCGCGGTCGATCGCCGCCACCTCCATGACGGTGCCCGCAGGCTCTTCAAGCACCGCCGCAGGCAGCCGCGCGCCGGGCTGCGCGGAGGTTTTTCCGGCCCGCTTCGCGGCCCTTGCCGCCTTGGTCGCCGGCGCGGCCCCCACGGCCACGGCCGCTGCAACCACGAGCAGGCATGTGATCACCCGTGGCAGATTTTTGAGGACGATGGGTAGATGCATGGGAGTCGGGCCTCTCCGCAGGGCGGAATCACTCCTTGGGCTTCGGCATGCCGGCCTTGAACTCGTCGAACGACAGCTTGCCGTCGCCGCTCGTGTCGCTCTTCTTGAACTTCTTGTCAGCATTTTTCAGCTGCTTGTCCTTCATCCCGCCCTTGAACTCGTCGACCGTGAGGAAGCCGTCGCTGTTGGTGTCTTTCTTGGCGAACGTCTTCTGCGGATCGGAAGCCTTGTTCGGCGCGGCAGAGGCGATGGAGTGAGCGCTGGCGATGGCGATGGCCGTGAAAAAAAAGGTCCATTGATTGATCCGCATGAGAATCCTTTGCGAAAGAAGTCGGGTGGTGCTCCGCCGCCTGTGCCCGCTGGCGGCCAAATCTTCAACGGCAGGGGAGGCAAAAGGTTTCGCCCCCTCTCGTCTGCGAGTTTAGGCGGTTTGGTTAGGCGGTCTGGAATGCCTGGCGCAGTCGCCGCAGGGCCTCTTCCAATCGGGCCGTCGGACAGGCGGTGTTGAGGCGAATGAAGCCGGGAAACCCGAAATCCCGGCCGTCGGAGGGGCCGAGGCCGGCCGCTTCGCAGGCGGCTTGGGGGTCTGTGATACCGGTGCCGCGGCAGTCAATCCAGACCAGGTAGGTGGCCGCCGGCGACACGCAGGTCAGGCCCGGAATTTTCGCAACGGACCGGAGCACCCGATCGCGATGGTCCTGCAGAAGCCCGATCAGCTGCCGCCGCCAGGGGTCGCCGTGCCGCCAGGCGGCCTCGGCCGCGGCATAGCCCAGCGAATTGACCATGGGCACGAGCCCTCCGCCGGAGGGCCTCAAACGACGCCGCTGGTCTGGGTCGGGCACGATCGCCGCGGCACAGCCGAGGCCGGCCAGATTCCAGGTTTTGGAGGGCGCCGTGAGCGTGATGGCCCGCCGGGCGGCCGGATGATCGAGGCTGGCAAAGGGGATGTGACGCCCGTCGTCGAGCAACAGGTCGGACCAGATCTCGTCGGAGACGACGGTGATCCCGAGCCGTTCGGTGAAATCGGCGAGCCGAAGGAGTTCCTCCCGGCCAAACACCGTGCCGGTTGGATTGTGCGGATGGCAGAGCCAGAAGAGTTTCGACCTGTTCGTGGCCGCCGACTCGAGCCGATCCCAGTCGATCGTCCAGGCCGCGGCCGACTGGGCCAGCGGCACGCGGACCGTGCGGCGTCCCGCCGCGCCGGGCAGCGTGAGGAACGGCGGATAGACCGGCGTGAAGGTGAGGATCTCGTCGTCGGCTGCGGTGAGCAGCCGGGCCGTGAGTGCCAAGCCCGTGACCACGCCGGGCGTGCCGACGATCGAGGAAGGATCAGGGCTCCAGCCGTGGAGTGACTCCAGATGCGCCACGAGGGCCGGGGCGAATCCGGGCGGGTCGGCTGTGTAGCCAAACACGCCGTGGTCGACACGGGCGTGCACCGCGTCGAGCACCTCCGGCGGCGAACAGAA
>CANETO010000233.1 GCA_947440895.1 Planctomycetaceae bacterium
CGAACAGATGAAGGAAGATGCCACCTATTGGCTCGGCGTGCTCACGCTCGAAGAGGGAGAGAACGCCACGGCGGTCGATTATCTGGGCCGCATGACGCTGGAAGCGGCGCCGGACAGCCGATGGACTGACGCGGCCAGGGTGAATCTGGCCCGGGCGTTGGTCGGGCTTGGCCGCACGGAGGAGGCCGTCAGGCTGCTTGGGGAAGATGCTTCTCCACAGCGGTTTGGGAGTCGGCTGCTCGCGGAGGAGCTGGAAAAAACAGCGAAACCCTAGGCGGCGGTGAAAGCAGTCCCCCCCGTGTTTTTCCGGGGGCTTCGCTTCCTGCGTTGCCCAGCGGAAGCGAACTGGGTATTGTTATCCGTTTCCCTCGCCGGATTCCGATAACCACTCTCGAGCGCCCTCTGTCGGGCTGCCAGATTCAAGAAGAAAAAGAAGAGAAGACCATGAAAGAAGGCATCCACCCCAAGTATCTCGACACCGTCGTCAAGTGCGGATGTGGCAACACGTTCAACACGCACAGCACCGTGCCTGAGATCAAGGTCGACATCTGCAATGTCTGCCATCCCTTCTTCACGGGCAAGCTGAAGTTCGTCGACACCGCCGGACGCATCGAAAAGTTCAAGTCGAAGTTTGCCACAGCGGGCTATGCCAGCCTGAAGAAGCCGAAGAAGCCGGCCGCCGCGGTCGACGCGCCGGCCTCTTGAAAGGGCTTTCGGCGCATCAGGAGGGCGGTTCTCAGGATCCATGCGTGAGCAACTCGAGTCCAAGCTTTCCCGGTTCGAGGAACTCGAACGCGCGCTCGTCGATCCGGTCGTGCTGGAGGACCAGTCTCGGCTGTCGGCCGCCGCTCGGGAGCACGGCACGCTTGCCCGCCTCGCACTGAAGTACCGCCAGTTCGTGGCCCTCGAGCGGGAGATCGCCGAGCACGTTGAGATGGCCGCAGGTGCCGACCTGGATCTGAAGGATCTGGCCGAGTCCGAACTGCCGGGCCTACGACAGAGGCGGGAGCAGGAGTGGGACGAACTGCTTGAGCTCTGCTCCGACGACGAAGATGCCGATCGCAGCCGCTGCATCATGGAACTACGGGCTGGCACCGGGGGCGACGAGGCGGCGCTGTTCGTACGCGATCTCTACGAGATGTATCGCCGCTACTGCACCGAACAGGGCTGGGCCGTCGAGGTGCTTGATGCGAGCCCAACCGAACTAGGCGGCTTCAAAGACCTGGTGCTCGGCCTGTCGGGAACGGCGATCTATCGGAAGCTGCAGTACGAGAGCGGTGGGCATCGCGTGCAGCGAGTGCCCGACACCGAGACGAAAGGACGGATTCACACCTCCGCAGCCACGGTGGCGGTGCTGCCGGAGCCGGAAGACGTGGAGGTGTCGCTGTCGGCTGATGAGTATCGCAAGGACCTGTTTTGTGCCAGCGGACCGGGCGGGCAGCATGTCAACAAGACGGCCTCCGCCGTGCGACTCACGCACATGGAAACCGGCATCGTGGTGCAGTGCCAGGATGAGAAGAGCCAGCACAAGAATCTGGCCAAGGCCCTCCGCGTGCTGAAGACGCGGATCTATGAATACCGACGGCAGATCGAGCACGACAAGCGTTCCGCCGAGCGGAAGACGCTTGTCGGATCGGGCGATCGCAGCCAGCGAATACGCACCTACAACTTTCCGCAGAACCGGCTGACCGACCATCGGATCAATGAGAGTTTCACACTCGATCAGGTGATGGTCGGACGGCTGAACCTCGTGATCGATGCCATCGAGCAGCATGCCCGCGAGCTCCGTAGAAGCGAGATGGAGCGGTCATCGAAGGTGGCTCCGGCCTGACCGTTCGGGGAAGGTTCGTGGATCGACTGCCGGATGGCATCCGGACGCCTCTCATGCTGCATAACCCTCACGGACACGGTGGAACGCTCCGCATGGCCGACGAACAAACACACAGTGATGTCTGGACGGTGGGGCGATTGCTCACCTGGACGACCGACTGGCTCACGTCCCGGGGCAGTGAGTCGCCCCGGCTCGACGCGGAGGTGCTGCTGGCCTTCGTCCGCGGCTGCCAGCGGATTGCGCTCTACACCGCGTTTGACGTGCCGGTGAATGACGATGAGCGGGCCCGGTTTCGTAATCTCGTCAAGCGGCGGGGCGAGGGAGAGCCGGTGGCGTATCTGGTGGGCAGCAGAGAATTCTTCTCGTTGCCCTTTGGCGTAAGTTCGGCGGTGCTGATTCCCCGGCCCGAGACGGAGGGCCTCGTCATCCGGGTGCTCGATCTCTGCAAGTCTGCCGGCCAGCAGCCGCGGATCATCGACGTGGGCACCGGGTCTGGTGCGATCGTGGTGACGTTGGCGAAGCGGCTACCGCAGGCGGTGTTCGTCGCCACCGACATTTCTCCCGCAGCGCTCGCCGTGGCCCGCGACAACGCGACGCGGCACGGGGTCGCCGATCGGATCGAGTTTGTGGAGTGTGATCTGCTCGACGCGCCGGCCGCCGGCGGGCCGTGGGACGTGATCGCAAGCAACCCTCCCTATGTCCGCGAGGACGAGTTCGACGCCCTGCCCCGCGACGTGCGGCTGCACGAACCGCGAACGGCGCTCGTGTCGGGGCCGACCGGCGTGGAGGTGATCGGCAGGCTCGCTACGGCGGCTGCGAAGACGCTCGCGCCCGGAGGCTGGCTCGTGGTGGAGGTGGGGCCATCCACCGCGACCGCTGCCGAGCAGGTGATCGCGGCGCACGCCGAACTGATGCCCGAGCCCACGCTCAAGGATCTGGCGGGGCTTCCTCGCATCGTGCAGGCCCGCCGGCGCGGGTGACCTCTGTTGGCGACAACGGCCCGAGGTGCGGACCGCCGCGGCTGGCCTTTCAGAGGACCCCGGCGAAGCTCTGCTGCAGTGGAAAGCATTCGGCCGCGTGCTCAGGGGAGATGATTCCCTGTGTCAGCAGGAATTTCGCATACCGCTGCAGCGACACGAAATTTTCGTTCGTCAGCGCGGCCGAGATCTCGCTCCACCCGGCGTCCCGTTCGATCAATGCGCGGACAGTCTGGTCGACGAGCAGCACCTCGTAGAGGCCGACACGGCCGATCGTGCCGCGGCCCTGACAGACGGCGCAGCCCACGCCCCGCCTGAGCGTCGTCCGCTCCGCCGCATCGATGACCCTCGATGCAATCAGTCGATCCACGATCGGTTGGTCTGAGGCGGACTCGGCGCAGGCCTGGCAGACGCGGGGCACCAGACGCTGGGCGATCACGCATCGCAGCGTGGCGGCGATCAGGAATGTCTTGACGTTCAAACGGCGCAGCCGAGCGATGGCCTCGGTCGCGTAGTCACAGTGCACCGTCGAGAGCACGAGGTGGCCGGTCGTGGCGGCCTCGACGGCAATGTTGGCCGACTCCTCGTCCCGCATCTCGCCGACGAACACGACGTCCGGGTCCTGTCGCATTGCCGTGGAGAGCGATTGTGAAAACGTAGCCCCCACCGTCCTGTCAACCTGCACCTGCGTGGCGTAGGGAAGGTGGTATTCAACGGGGTTTTCCAGCGTGATGATGTTCACCGCCCGGGTGGCCTGCCAGATCTCCTCCAGGCCCGCGTAGAGCGTGGTCGTTTTTCCAGAGCCCGTCGGTCCGGCCACCAGAATCAGCCCTGTCGGGCTGTGAAACACGTCCACCAGTTTCTCGCAAAGCGGCCCGCTGAGCACGAGATCACGAAGTCGGCGACGCTGCTGGCTCGAGTCGAGCAGTCGGAGCACGATCTTTTCGCCCGCGATGCAGGGCATCGTGCTCAATCGCACGTCGAATCGTCGTTCGCCCACGCTGAGGGTGAAGCGGCCGTCCTGGGCGCGGCGACGCTCCGCGATGTCCAGTTGCGACATCACTTTGAGCCGGGAGATGACACGCTCGAACAGTCGCATCGGGATGTCCGGTTCGATGATCGCCAACTCCCCGTCGAGCCGCATGCGGATCTGGCCGGTTTTCTCGCCGGGCTCGAAGTGCAGGTCGCTTCCGCCTGAGAGGGCGGCCGTGCGGAGCGACATCTTGAGAATCTCGGCGGTCTGGTGCTCGCCGAGCGGCTGCGGCTGGCCGCTGCTGTCGATTGCCTCAACGCCGACCGTCTGGATGTCGGCGGCGGCTGGGCGACTGGGTTGCTGGAAGTGCGAGGCCGCGAACCGTTCGAAATCGTCCGCGCTGATGGCGGCAAAATCGACCCGCTGGCCGCGAAGGGCCTCACGAATGAAACCACGGTTGGTGGCGTCGAAGGGGTTCACCATCGCCACGAGGATATGGTCGGTCGAAGCCTCCAAGACGATCGCCCGGCAGTATCCCGACACCCGCTGGTGGAGCACCGAGCAATGCTTGTGGACGTCGGGAAAATCCTCGAGATGCAGAAAGCGAACGGCGGGCTCACGGCGAGACATCGCCTCGAACCGTCGGGCGAGC
>CANETO010000234.1 GCA_947440895.1 Planctomycetaceae bacterium
ATATCATCGGTGCTGGTCCGGGCGGTCTCGCCTCTGCCATGCTTCTGGCTCGGGCTGGCCTCCGCGTGCGGGTGCTTGAGCGGCTCGACGTCCCCGGCGGCCGCACGAGCACCATCACCTCGCCCGACGGCTTCCGCTTTGACCTCGGTCCCACGTTCTTTCTCTATCCGCGGGTGCTCGACGACATCTTCACCAGCTGCGGCTTCGACCTGCGGCGGGAGGTGGAGATGGTCCGGCTCGACCCACAATATCGGCTCGTGTTTGGCGCCGGTGGGGAGTTGCTCGCCACTCCCGACACCACCCGCATGGAGGCCGAGGTCACTCGTCTCTCGCCGGCCGACCGCGGCGCGTTCACTCGGTTCATGCAGTCCAACCGCGAGAAATTCGCCCGCTTTGCACCGTTCCTCGAACAGCCTTTCGAGAGCTGGCTGGACCTCGCCACGCCTGACCTTGTCAAGCTGATGCCGATGCTCAAGCCGTGGAAGAGCCTCGATTCCGAACTGGGCACGTTTTTCTCCGACGAGCGGATCCGGCTGGCATTCACGTTTCAGTCGAAGTATCTGGGCATGTCACCGTTCCGGTGCCCGAGCCTGTTCTCCATTCTTTCGTTTCTCGAGTACGAGCATGGGGTCTTTCACCCGATCGGCGGCTGTGGCGCCGTGTCGACCGCGATGGCCCGCCTCGCCACCAGCATGGGTGTCGAGATCCATTACGGCGAACCGGTCGAGGCCTTCGAATTCAACGGCCGGACAGTGACGGCGGCGCGGACATCACGAGCCACCTACGCTGCCGACGCGACCGTGGTCAACGCCGACTTCGCGAGGACCATGACCCGCCTGGTGCCCGATCGACTGCGGCGACGTTGGAGCGACCGGACAATCTCCTCCAAGCGGTTATCCTGTTCGACATTCATGCTCTACCTCGGCATCGAAGGCCGGTACGACGAGATTCCGCATCACACCATCTATCTGTCGAAAAACTACCGCGAGAATCTCGCCGACATCGATACCCGGCACCGCCTCGGCAGCGACCCGTCGATGTATGTCCAAAATGCATGCATCACCGACCCGACGCTCGCCCCGGAAGGTATGAGCACGCTCTACCTGCTGATTCCGGTCACCCACCGCCATCCAAACGTCGACTGGCGGCGGGAGGCCCCACGCTACCGGGAACTGGCGCTGGACCAGTTTGAACGCGTCGGCATCCACGGCGTCCGGGATCGGATCCGCTACGAGAAAATGATCACGCCCGACGACTGGCAGGACGGTTACGAAATTTACCGCGGGGCGACGTTTAATCTCTCCCACGATCTGGCTCAGATGCTGCACCTGCGGCCCCACAACCGGTTCGAGGATCTCGACGGGGTCTACCTCGTGGGCGGCGGCACGCATCCAGGCAGCGGTCTGCCGGTCATCTATTCCTCGGCCCGGATCGCCTCCGACCTGCTGCTCGAAGACATGGGGATCGACCCACGCCAGTTGGATCAGCGTCCCCAGGCCGGCAGTATCATCCGCGGCACCGAACCTGCCAGCGTGGTATGACAACGGCCTGACGGTCATCCATTCCGACAGACACGAACCAGCACAGCGGCAGCAGCCGCCAAGGACTCACGATGAACACGTCGCGTGAACGCAATAAGGTGGTGGTAGTGGGTGGCGGTCTGGGTGGCTTGGCGACGGCCTGCACGCTCGCCGCTCGCGGCTACGCGGTGACGCTCTGTGACAAAAATTCCTGGGTGGGCGGCAAGGCAGCCGTGCTTTCCGAGCAGGGATTCCGGTTCGACATGGGTCCGACGATCCTGACGATCCCGGGAGTGCTCAAGCGGATCTATGCCGAGGCAGGCCGCGATCTGGAACAGCATCTCGATCTCGTGCCGCTCGACCCGCAGTGGCGGAGCTTTTTTGACGACGGGACCACCCTCGATCTGGTGGCCAATGTCGCCCGCATGCGGGCCGTGCTCGATGCCTACGCTCCCGGCTCGGGAAGCGGCCTTGGCTACGAGCAGTTCATGAATCTCTCCGAACGGCTGCACAAGATCTCCGACGATTATTTCTTCTGGCGGAGCGTGGGCGGCCTGAAGGATATGTTCGATCCCCGACGCGGCCTCTCGCTCTCAATCGTGAAAGAGGTGCTGGGCATGCGGCCGGGTCGTAGCGTGGCGGGCACCGTGCGGTCATTCGTGCCCGACCAGCGGGCGGCCCAGATGCTCGACCACTTCACGCAGTATGTCGGGAGTGCTCCGGATGCATCGCCCGCCGTGCTCTGCGGGATCGCCCACATGCAGTCCGACGAGGGCGTCTGGTATCCCCGCGGCGGCACCGGCGCCGTGCCGCGGGCACTCGCCAGCCTGGCAGTCGACCTCGGGGTAGAGATCCGCACGCGGACGCCGATCCGCCGCATCCTCGTGGAGGGGGGCCGGGTAACGGGTGTCGAAACCGAGACCGGCGAGACGATCGCCGCGGGGGCGGTTGTCAGTAATTCCGACAGTGTCCGCACCCATCGCGAACTCGTGGACGGCCAGCCCCGTGATCGCTTTCTCCGCCGCCGGCGATATGAGCCGGCCTGCTCGGGCGTCGTGCTCTATCTGGGCCTGGACAAGCGGTACGAACAACTCATTCACCACAACTTCGTCTTTTCGCACGATCCGCACGAAGAGTTCGAGATGATCTACCGTCGCGGTGAGCCCGCCCCCGATCCCACCTGCTATGTGTGCGCACCGGCCGTCACCGAACCCGGCGTGGCCCCTCCGGGTGGCGAGGCGCTCTATGTGCTCGTTCACACTCCCTACCTGCGACCCCACCACGACTGGTCGAAGATGTTCGCACCGTACCGCCGTCGGATCATCGAGAAACTCGAGAGCACCGCGGGCCTGAAGGATCTCGAGCGGCACATCGTCTTTGAACGGGCGTTGACGCCCCAGGACATCAACGACCGCTACCACGTGCTCGACGGCGCGATCTACGGACTGGCGAGCCACGGTACATTCCTCGGGGCCTTCAAGCCGGCCAACCGGTCGCCCGACATCGAGGGGCTCTACCTCGCTGGCGGTTCGGCCCATCCTGGCCCGGGCATGCCGATGGTGATGATGTCGGGATGGATCGCTGCCGACTGCGTTGATCGGGATGGCGTGGTGAAGCGATCTGCGAGCCCGGCCCAGCCTGCCGAGTGCAGCGTCTGAGTGCTGTGACCGTCTGGGAACGTCCGCCGGCCACGGGAGCCGCCTGCATGCCGCTGCCCGACGACCATCACGAACACGAACTGCCACCGTTTTCGCACTCGCTCAACGGCTGGTTCATGTTCTACGTGGGTCGGTATTTCCGCCGCCACTTTCATGCACTGCGGCTGCTCGTCGATCCGGCAGGTGAATCGACGCTGCCCGACATCGCTGGGGAGCCGGTGATTTTCTATACGAACCATCCCGGCTGGTGGGATCCGCTGGTCTTTCTTCTGCTGGCCGAGAAGTGCTATCCCGATCGGCTCAGCTACGGTCCAATCGACGCGGCCGCGCTCGGCAAATACCGGTTCATGGAACGGATCGGTTTTCTTGGCATCGAGCCGCACACGCGGCGGGGCGCCGCCCGCTTTCTCCGGATGGCGAAGGCCGCCAACCGCCGCGCCGACGTGATCTTCTGGATTACGTCGCAGGGGGAGTTTGTCGATCCGCGGAGCCGGCCAGCGGGCATCCGGCCCGGTGTGGCTCATGCCGCCGCGGCCGCCGGCCGCGGCATGATCGTGCCGCTGGCGGTGGAATATCCGTTCTGGAGCGAGCGGCTGCCGGAAGCCCTCGTGGCGTTCGGTCCAGCCATGCGGATCAGCGACGCCGGTCCACGCAATGCACAGGAGTGGCACGAGGTGCTCGAGGCTGCACTCGTCGCCACGCAAGACAGGCTCGCAGAGGCGGCGATGCGGCGGGATCCGCAAGCCTTCAGGATTCTCGCGTCCGGCACCGTCGGCGTCGGCTGGGTCTACGACTGTCTGCGTCGATGCGGTGCCTGGTGGCGGGGAGAGCGGTTTGATGCCTCGCACGGTGGGGAGCAGCTGTGATGGGCATGACGGTGATCTCCGTGCTGGCCGTGGCATCCCTGCTGCTGGCGGCGCTGCCCGCGGTCCTCACGATCTTCAATCTCAAGGTATTTCTGCCAGCGCCGGAGTCGGAGGCTTGCACCGCCCCCGGCGGCTTGGGCCGATCGAGCACAACCACGCGCGTTCCAGCCGTGCCGAAGGTCTCGGTGCTGGTGCCGGCGCGGAACGAGGCGGCGGCGATCGCACCATGCGCGCGGGCGATTCTCGCCAGCCGGGATGTAGAGCTGGAACTGGTTGTGCTCGACGACGCCTCGACCGACGGCACCGACACGATCGTGGAGCAGCTTGCTGCCGGCGACCGGCGTGTGCGGCTAGTCCGCGGGCGGC
>CANETO010000235.1 GCA_947440895.1 Planctomycetaceae bacterium
CTGCATCGAGGTCTTCAAAGGGAATGCTCGCGCCCAGCAATCGGCCCCCAAAAATCTCCTGAAGCATCGGCGAGGCCATGCCGATCACGCCGATGCCCGCCGACACATTCAGGCACAGCACGAGCCAGAGCAGCCAGAACTGTCGCGTCTGGCAGGCCTCCGCAACCGTCATGGAACGTGGAGAGTCGAGGCCAACGGCCACGGCGGCAGGAGACGGTGCGTGGGTCCGCTTCTCTGCGGGTGTCCAGCCCTCCGGAGGAACCCGATAAGCGAAGGATCCCAGCAGCATGAAGACCCAATAGATGACTGCGAGCACCAGGAACGTCTGCCAGACGCCGACCGACTGCGGTCCAGAAAAATACGTCATCAGTCTGTTGGCCAGCGGTGAGCCGATCATGGCGCCGCCGCCGAAGCCCATGATCGCCATCCCGCTGGCCATGCCACGCCGGTCTGGGAACCACTTGATGAGCGTCGACACCGGCGAGATGTACCCGAGTCCCAGACCGATGCCGCCGATCACTCCCGAGCCGAGCCAGAGGAGCCAGAGTTGGTGGAGATACACGCCACCCGCCGAGATCACGAGTCCGCCACACCAGCAGCACGCCGCCACGACGCCGGCTTTTCTCGGGCCCGCCTTCTCGAGCCATGTGCCGAAGATCGCCGCGCTCGACCCGAGGAACACGAAGAAGAGTGTGTACATCCAGCCCAGGAGCGGCTTGTCCCAGTCGCAGGTCGTGCTGGTCAGTTTTTCAAAGAGACTCATTCCCGCCGGGCAGGCTACCGACGACGTGATGCCCACAGCCCGCGTCAGCGGTAGCCAGAACACTGAAAACCCGTAGGCCATCCCGATGCAGAGGTGAATGCAGAGGGCGGCCGGTGGCACGAGCCAGCGGTTGAAGCCCGGGCCCGCGATCGTATGGTGCTTGTCGAGGAGCATGCTCACCCCGATGCGATGGTGTGTGGGACGCGCCCAGCTGCAATCCCAATGTGCAGGCTTGGAATCACGCGATCTTTGTGGACCCTCCCGGAAGGATTCCAGGACTCCGCCTCGCAGGGTTTCATAAGGGATGCTGGCATGCTAGCAGGTGTCCAGACGGAGCGGTGTGGCCGGCGCGTTGTTGGTGATTGCGGTGACGGTGAGTTGGCACTATTGTTCCCCCCGCTCCGCGTGAGTCGGAGCCAGAGGGAGCGAGTGCGTGTCACAGTGGCCAATCACGGGACTTCTGTTCCTCATCCTGTGGTGTGGTTGCTGTCTGCCGGTCGGTGCCAGCACGGACGCCGAGCCACCCACTCCCGAACCGCCCCAGTCGATCTTCGACGAACAGCCCGGGTTGCTGCGACCGTTCGAGACGCCAAGCCCGAACGGTGTTTCGCTGGTTCAATACCTGCCCCCCGTCGCCATGTTTGGCATCGATGGCAACGAGGAACCCATCGTCGATCCGGAGGATCCCCCCTCGCCCACCATACGCAAGTCCTCGTCGCCATTCCGTCAGGCCGCGCCCTTCGCGATGGGTGGCTTCTGGGCACCCCCAACCGCGGTGCAGGGGCAGCCAGCCAACCTGGCGATCAATAGCCAATTCGCGCGGGTGTCGGTGCCACTCGGCACGCCGGTCGAGGGCCAACCGATCTGGCTCGGTGTTGGCAAGTTTGGCCGGCTCGAGTTGGCGACAGATGCCATCCTCCCTGATTCAGGGCAGCGGGTGCCGAGCCAATTGTGGCTGGTGGAGACGGGTGTGATGCACATTCGTCCGCTGGCCAGCGGTTCCACCGTGGGCGGGACCTTTCTGATCGGGTCGGCGAGTGATCAGCCGTACGCGGCCGGAAGGGACCTGACCCTGATGGCGATCGCCTTCTACAACCGCCCTGCCAAGAATGAGAGGGATGCATGGAATTTCAGCATCTTCTATTCGCCCACGTCACAGTTGCCCTATCCGATTCCCGGTGTGGCCTACGTATGGCGTCCCAGCGAGGAGATCGAGGCGAAGATCGGCATTCCGGCGGCGTTCGAGTATCGCCCGACCGACGACTGGAGCTTTTCAGTCGGGTATACGCCGCTTGTCAACGTGAATGCCGTCGCCCGCCGACGCTTGGGGGAGAACCTTTCCGCGATCGCTTTCTACCGCACCGACACTGAGATTTACTTCCTCGCCGATCGTGTTCGGGACAGCGAACGCTTCTACGTCTTCGATCAGCGGGCGGCCGTCGGCCTCGAGCGGGTGCTGGCCCGGGGCTTCGCCCTGGAAATGACCGCCGATTATCTGTTCGACAGAAAGCTCTTTCAGGGGACGAATTTCACGTCCGGCCGGACAGACGTGGTCGCCTTCGATCCGGGATTGGGGCTGTCGTTGCAGCTCCTCTGGCGTCGTTGAATCGCCGCGCGGGCCTTGGCAGTCTGGGCGCTCTATGAATGTGGGCGCTCTGTGAATGTGGGGCGGTCGCGAACCGTTTTCGCCGCCGCTCCGTATATCCATACAACCAAGGAGGGTTTCAGTATGGACGCGCATTTTCAGGAATATCTGGCCGCGATCGCCGGCATGCATGACATCTACGGCGATTCCGGCGACGATATTGCGTCGGAGTTTCACGAGACGGCCCAGACCCTAACGGCCCAGACCCCAACGGCCCAGACCCCAACGGCCCAGACGGGGCCCGTCATGTGGCAGCAGTCTGACTGCCCTGTCGTCCCAGGATGACGTGCAGCGCCGGGCCGGCAGCCATCGTCGTGATCACGCACATCAGCACGCAGGCCACGAAGAGGCGGAGGTCGATCAATTCCGCGTCGTAGGCCGCCGCCGCCATTACGATGCCGAGGATCCCGCGGGCATTGAGGCCGCAGCCCACCGCCAGCGACTGCCAGTTGTTCATCCCCGCCAGCTTCCCGCCCAGGAAGACGCCACAGATCTTGCCCACGAAGGCAACGACCGTGATCAGGACGACGAGCCAGAGATCAAAGCCCTTCACGAAGTCGGCCGCGATGGCCATGGAGACGAAGAAGATCGGGGTGAAGACCGCGTAGGAAAAGTCGCCGATGATCTCGAAGGGCTTGGGATGCGCTTGATAGACCTCCGCCAGCGCGATGCCGACGACGAAAGCGCCGAGGAAGGAGTGGAGGCCGAGATACTCGGAGCCCGCTGCGCCTAAAAGCGCGAGCAGGACGATGCACGAGATCGATCCGGCAGGCTGGGGCAGCGTGCGATGGACCCAGTCCATCACCCGCGGCAGCACGAAGCGGCCCAGAAGCAGGATGCCGCCGATGAACAGGAAGACCATCGCAAAGATCGCCATCCCCTGCCCTTGGCCGGTCGCGTGCGGGCCAAACTCGGCGAGGATCACCGCGAACAAGCCCCAGCCCACGAGGTCATCGACGAGGGTTGCCGACATGATCGTCCGACCGATCTCGCTCTTGAACAGCCCCATGTCCATGAGGATCCTGGCAATCACCGGATTGGCCGACAGCGACAGGATTGATCCCATGAAGAGCGCAGTCGAGAACTGGTCCTTCGGCGTCACGCCGATCACGTGGGGGAAGACGTAACACATCAGGAATCCGAGCACGAGCGGAACCAGCGTGCCGACGATGCCGACCGAGAGCGCCTTGCGGCCGATGCGATGGAATTCGCCGACGCTGATGTCGAGGCCAATGGTCACGATGAAGAACAGCATGCCGACCCTGGCGATCGCCGCCCGGCCGCCCGTGATCGGCCCGGCTGTTGGAAAGAGCCAGGCGAAGGAGTCTGGGGCGATGCGACCGAGCACCGTCGGTCCGAGCAGGAGTCCCCCGGCGATTTCGCCGACCACCGCTGGAATGCCAAGTCTGCGGGCAGCCTGTCCGAGTACGAGCGCGACGAAGAGCATTGCCGCCAGGTGCAGCGAGAGCAGCGTCCAGTCGAGCGGACTCATGGGGTTCCTTCCAGCGGACTGCGGGCCAGTATTCAGACGCGGCTCATAAGGCAAGCTCCGCGGCGGCTTACCGACGCCCGAGAGCATACCCTGTCGACGGCCCTTGCGATGCCGGCAGCGGGGGGCGAGGATGCGGGCCTCCCGGTAGCCGTTTCAAACTTCAACCGTCCGCATGCCCATGGCCCGTTCTTCCGTGTCCAGCCCACAGACGACCACCGGCACTCTCCGGATCGGCGACCAGTGGAACGCGATCACCATCATCGCGCATTCGCAGACTCACCCGCTCAAGGCGATCTGTGAACTCACGGAAAATGCCATCGATGCCGGCGCCACGCACGTCCACATCCTGCGCCGCCGCCAGAAGGGCGACGTCTATCTCGAGATTGTCGACAATGGCCGGGGTGTGGCCCCCGACGACGCGGGCAACCCCGACTTCCTGCGGATCGCGACCCATCTGTGCGACTCGATGAAGC
>CANETO010000236.1 GCA_947440895.1 Planctomycetaceae bacterium
CCCCCCTTGAGCTTCGTCGCCGACTCCGCCGGCTCATAACTCACCCGCCGGCCCTCAAACTCAAACGGCTCCTGTTCGTGCTTCTTGGAGAGCGACCGCACGCCGTGCGGGGCCAGAAACTCCTCCGGGTCGTGCAGCCGGCCCAACAGCCTCGTGAGCTGCGCGAAGTTCATGATCGTCAGCAAGTGCGTGGTCGAACCGTCGGCCTGCGGCACACGCTGGATCACCTTCGCCACCATATCTGCCCGGTTGTTCATGAACCACTGGAGATTGGCAGTGAACTCCTTGAAAGGCTCGATCCACTTCGCCTCCAGCCGCTCGACAGCGAACATCGGAATCAGACCCACCAGCGACCGCACCCGGAACTTTTGATACCGGCCGTCGGTATGCCGCAGCACGTCGTAGAAGAAGCCGTCCTCTTCGTCGAAAAGGGCATAGTCGCGGCGGCCCATGTGCTTCATCGCAAAGGCGATGTGGGCGTAGTGCTGCAGGAACTTGGAGGCCATGCTCTCGTAGACGGGATTCTCCTTGGCCAGTTCCAGCGAGATCCGCATCATCGTCAGGGAAAACATCCCCATCCAGCCGGTCGCGTCGGACTGTTCGAGCGCGGCACCGTCCTCGAGCTGCTCGCTCCGGTCGAAGATGCTGATGTTGTCGAGACCGAGAAAGCCCCCCTCGAACACATTGTTCCCCTCGCGGTCGACCTTGTTCACCCAGCTGGTGAAATTGAGCAAGAGCTTGTGATAGCACCGCTCCAGCCAGGCCCGGTCATTGCAGCCGTGCAGCCGCTTCTCCATGGTGTAGACCCGCCAGACCGCCCAGGCGTGCACGGGCGGATTCAAGTCGTTGAACTCCCACTCGTAGGCGGGCAGCTGGCCGCTGGGATGCTGGAACTGTTCGAAGAGGAGAAACCAGAGCTGGTCCTTCGCAAACTGCGTGTCAACCAGCGCAAAGGGGACGCACTGGAAGGCGAGGTCCCAGGCTGCAAACCAGGGGTATTCCCAGGCGTCGGGCATGGAGAGCACCCGGAACGAATTGAGATGCCGCCAGTGCTGGTTGCGGATCTTTCGACGCGATGCCGGCGGCGGCAGTTCCGGATTGTCGCCGCTCAGCCACTGCTCGACGTCGAAGATGTAGTTTTGCTTCGACCAGAGCAGGCCCGCCAACGCCCGCCGCTGCACGTGACGCTCGTCGGGCGTGGCGTCGGGCGGCGCAAGCTGGTCGTGGAAGCGATCGGACTCCGCCTGCCGGGTGGCCATGATGCCGTCGACGAACGTGGCGAGCGCAGGGATGGTGCAGTCCGTATTCGGCGGCACGACCTCGGCCGGTGGCCGGTCGGTGAGCACCAGGTGCATGGCGACCGAGCCGCCGGGCGGCACCAGCCAGCGGCGGTGAATACCGACCTTTGTGCCGCTGCCGGCCGGGTTCACAGCGGCCCGCTCTCGGCCGCAGAGGAACCGGTTGAAGGCATCCTTCGTAAACCGCGAGTGGCTGCCGTTGCCGGGGCCGTAGACGGCCGCCCCATTCGTCTCGTTGTCGGTCGCCAAGACCGTGGCGGAGTCGGCGGCGGCGATGAGCCAGCGTGGTCCGAGCCGGCAGTCGGCTGGCATTCGCGGGTCGAGCAGCATGCCGTTGTCGTCAGTCTCCAGGCAGAGCGTGCCGGCGGGGCCGGCCACGGTACGGATCACCGGCTGCGGCAGGCGTTCCGCACCCCATGACCAGGTATTGCGAAACCAGAGCGTCGGCAGCATCTGGAGCGGGGCCGGATCGGGCCCATAGTTCGTGGCCGTGATCCGGATGGCGATCTCCTCAGTCGTCGCCTTGGCGTATTCGATGAGGATGTCGAACCAGCGGCCGTCGGCAAACACACCGGTGTCGAGGAGTTCGTACTCCGGCCCCTGCCCTTGCCGCCGCTGGTTTTCGTCCACCAACTGCTCGTAGGGAAAGGCCCGCTGCGGGTAGCGATACCGCAGGCTCATGAAGGAGTGGGTGGGGGTGCTGTCGACGTGAAAGTAGTATTCCTTGACGTCCTCGCCGTGGTTTCCCTCGAGCGGGGTGAGGCCGAAGAACCGTTCCTTGAGGTGCGAGTCGCGTTCATTCCAGAAGGTCGGCGCAAAGCAGAGCAACTGAAACCGATCGCAGATCCCGGCGATGCCATCCTCGCCCCAGCGGTAGGCCTTCGAACGAGACAATCCATAGGGGAAATACCGCCAGGCGTCGCCATCCGCGGAATAATCCTCTCGGACCGTGCCCCAGGCCCGGTCGGAGAGATAGGGCCCCCACCGCCGCCAGCCATGGGAGTCGTCGGTGACCGCCCGAATCCGGTCGGCCTCGGGGTTATGGAGCGTCGGCATGGGGCTGGCGATCGGAGTGGAACGCGGCGAAGAGGCCGTCGCAGGATGCGGTGGACGAAGTCAGCGTCGTGCACCAGAATCGCCATGGCTGGCGGGTGACACAAGCCCCCGACGCCGACGGCAGTCCCGCCCCGAGACAGGCCACGGCTTGAAGAACCTACGCCCCACCGTCACAGTGGCAGGCCGACAACGGCCTCCGTCGCTCCCGCCCGCAGGATGTATCCATGAACGACCTCAAGATCTTCGGCGGCCCCGCCAACATGCCGCTCACGCAGGACATCTGTCGTTATCTGAACCTGCCGATGGGCAAGATCTCGATGGGGCGGTTTCCCGACGGAGAAATCTCCTGCAAAATCGACGAAGACGTCCGCGGCCGAGACGTGTTCATCGTGCAGCCCACCTGCCCGCCGGTGAACGAAAATCTGATGGAGCTGCTCGTGATGATCGACAGCTTCAAACGGGCCAGTTCGTATCGGCTCACGGCTGTCATCCCCTATTTCGGCTACGCCCGCCAAGACCGCAAGGATTCCGGCCGCGTGCCGATCACCGCCAAACTCGTCGCCAACCTGATCACGCGGGCGGGCGCCG
Source organism: Planctomycetaceae bacterium (assembly GCA_947440895.1). Lineage (GTDB taxonomy): Bacteria > Planctomycetota > Planctomycetia > Pirellulales > UBA1268 > CAMCQY01. Next base: position 2,943 of record CANETO010000236.1, read on the forward strand.
ACCGGGTGCTGGCCATGGACCTGCACGCCGCCCAGATCCAGGGCTTTTTCGATGTGCCCGTCGACCATCTCTATGCGGCCCCTGTGCTCAACAACCACCTGCAGTCGCTCGATCTGCCGCACGACGAACTGGTGGTCGTGAGTGCTGATGCGGGGGGCATCAAGAGGGCGGTCGGCCACGCCAACCACCTGGGCGCACCGCTGGCGATCGTCGACAAGCGGCGACTGAGCGCCGACACGACCAAGAGCACGAATGTCATCGGCGCCGACGTGGCTGGCAAGATTGCGCTCATGTTCGACGATATGATCAGCACCGCTGGCTCGATCTGTTCGGCGGCCGAGGTGGTCCACCGGCACGGTGCGAAGGCCATTTACGCAGCTGCCACCCACGGTCTGCTCGTAGGCCCTGCGATCGAGCGGCTCAAGGCGGCCCCCTTCGCCGGGATCATCATCACCGATTCCATCCCGTTGCCGCCGGAAAAGTCGCTCCCGAACATCACGGTGCTCTCTGCGGCGAGCCTCCTCGGCCAGGCCATCAAACGTATTCACCGCAACGAGTCGGTGAGCATGATGTTCCAGTAAAAACCCTCCTTGTAGGGGAGGTGATGAGGCGAGGCCTGGGCCGGTCAGGGAAAAAAAGAACCGGCCACCGCCGCCGTGCTGCGGGGCAAATCGCCCTGAATGCCGGAGAGAGTGAACTCGTCTTGCGGAACCGCCCGTCCATGGCAAAATGGCTCCCTTCCCAAGAGGAGTTCCCATGAGCGATTCTGTTGAAGTCAAGCTCCGTAAAGAGACCGGTACCCGTGCCAGTCGCAAAATGCGCCGCGAAGGTCTCGTGCCCGCCGTGCTCTACGGCCACGGAGAGAAATGTGTCGATCTCGTCGTAACCCGCGAGGCCGTTCAGGCTGCGGTCCGGCACGGTAGCCGCATCGTCGAACTGAAAGGCGCCGTGAAGACCGGCGCCCTGATCCGCGAACTCCAGTGGGATACGTTCGGCGTCGAACCAGTCCACATCGATTTCTTGAGGGTCAGCGCCACCGACCGCGTGAAGGTGAAGGTGCCGGTCGACCTGAAGGGCGAGTGCCCAGGCCTTCGGGCTGGCGGCGTCGTCAACCTGATCCTGCACGAAATCGAACTCGAATGCCGTGCCGACGCCGTTCCTGAAAAGATTCACGCCGCGGTCGGAAAACTCCAGTTGGGCGGCACGATCAAGGTGCACGACCTGGAACTCCCGGCTGGGGCGAAGGCTCTTGCCGATGCCGATGACGCAGTCGTCACCTGCACCGTGCTCGTTGAAAAGGGCGAGGAAGCGGCGGCTGGTGGTGCCGAACCCGAACTCATTGGCCGCAAGCCGGCCGAGGAAGGAGAGGCCGAAGCGGAGAAGTCCTGAGGACGTGCGGCCTGA
>CANETO010000237.1 GCA_947440895.1 Planctomycetaceae bacterium
CGGGTGCAAACGTTCTCCACGGGCAGTGGTCGAGCCCGTCGTATGCCGAGCTTGGCGGCGTGCCGCAGGTCCTCTTCGGCGGCGGTGACGGCTGGCTCTACTCTTTCGATGCCCGGGGCGAGAACGGCAAGGCGAAGTTGCTCTGGCAGTTCGACTGCAACCCGAAGGAATCGAAATACACCCTCGGCGGCCGAGCAGACCGCAACCACATCATCGGCACGCCGGTCGTTCATGAGGGGCTGGTCTACATCGCCGTCGGTGAGGATCCCGAGCATGGCGAGGGCGTCGGGCATCTCTGGTGCATCGATCCCACCAAGCGGGGAGACACGAGTCCCGAACTGGCCGTCAGCCTCAAGGCCCCCGATACTCCCCTGCCCCACCGCCGCAATCAGGCAGTCATCAAGGAGCAGGGCGAGGTGGCCCGGCCCAATCCCAACTCGGCCGCCATCTGGCACTATCCGGGCTTCGATGCCGACGGCAACGGCAAGCTCGACTTCGAGGAGACGATGCACCGCACCTGCGGCACGGTGGCCATTCAAGATGGGCTGCTGTTCGTCGCCGACTTCAGCGGACTGTTCCACTGTCTCGACCTGAAGACGGGCAAGCCCCACTGGACGCACGACATGCTGGCCGCCAGTTGGGGCTCTCCCCTGATCGCCGACGGCAAGGTCTACATCGGCGACGAGGATGGCGACATCTCGATCTTCAAGCTGGCGAAGGAGAAGGACCTGATCGGGGAGATCAACATGGGCAACAGCGTCTACTCCACGCCAATCGTGGCGGGCGACACGCTCTACATCGCCAACAAGAGCCACCTCTTTGCGATCCGGGAAGGCGGGAAGCCAACGGCTTCGGCAGTCGCCCCACCCGCCACAAAATAGTGGCCGCGAGTTCTGGGACATATCATGGTCGCCCGCCTGTGCCTGCTGTTGGTCGTCTGCTTCGCTTCAGTCCGCGTGCTGGCGGCTGAGCCGGCTGACCAGCAGGCCGCGTTTCGCGTGCGGCCCTATCTGCAGAACCCAGCAGCTGATGCGATGACGATCCGCTGGTGCTCGCAGTCCGCGGAGGCCGGCACGCTCACCGTCGACGGAAGAACACTCACTTCGGAGCCCGCTCTTCGGAGCGAACTCGACTACCAGGGCGCCGAGGGATCCGACCTGCGGTATCCGTCCCCGCCCTATCTGCATTCGGTCCGCGTGACCGGCCTCACTCCGTCGACGAGCTATCCCTATTCTGTCGTGCAGAACGGCGAGACCATCACGGCGATCCTCACCACCGCTCCGCAACCCGGCGAGCTAGGCAAGGGGGGCGGCGTGCGGCTCTTTCTCTACGCCGACAGCGATGCGCAGCCCGAGTCACGGAACAGCCGGGTGGACTGGCCGTCCTCGATATCGATGCCAGCGGGACCGCGGCCCCGCTGGGTCCGCGAACAATATCTGGCCGATGAGACCACCGGCTATCGGATGAACCTCGCGCTCATCGCCAGTCGTGCCGCGGAGAGCCTCCGCGCCGGCAACCCGGTGCTGGCGAGCGTCGTGGGCGACCTCGTGGGCAACGGCGGCGAACAGCGGGATTGGGACGAATTCTGGCGGCATAACGCCGGCGCGTTCGGCAGCCTTGGCTCACGGGTCCCGATCGTGGCGGCCCTTGGGGATCAGGAGATGTGTGGCGGGCCGTCCTCCGCAGACCTCCTCGCCGATCTCGGCGGCTACTCGGGGCCGGCATCGCTGCTGGGATCGAGAAAATTTCTCACCTACTTCGAACATCCCGACAACGGGGCTGCCGACGCGCGGCACGTTGGCCGCTACCATCGCATCGACTTCGGGCCGGTGACGCTCCTCACGCTCGATTCGACCAATGGCGGCGACGACGGTACCGACACCGACACAAACCACCTGATCGACCGCGCGAAGGCCCCGCACATCCCCGACTACGTGGCCGAATCCGAACAGTACATCTGGCTGGAACGCGAGTTGGCCGCCGCTCAAGCTCGCGGTGCGATCACGTTCGTCCAGTTTCACCATGCCCCGTTCTCGGCCGGCCCCCACGGGCAGCCCCCCGGCAAGGGACCGGGCAAGGACGAGCATTCCGGCCAGCCCCTCCGGGCCCTGGCGCCGCTGCTGCGGAAGTATGACGTGCGGGCGGTCTTCTCGGGACACGACGGGATGTACGAACATTCGATTGCGGAGGGGGTCCACTCCTACGACATCGGCATCGGTGGCGACAGCCTGCTGGGACCGCAGGAGGGCGTCATCAACGAACGCCAGATCTTTCTTGCCCACGACCATGCGCCCGAACACTGGGACGGCAACGTGCTCGTCCAGGGTGGAAAGCATTACGGCCACATCGAGATCGATGTCCGGCGGCAGGACGAGACCGACACCGACACAACCACTGCCAGCGGCGACACCGCCGGAGGTTTTACGGTGACGATCACTCCGGTCCATGTGTTCCCAGTGCTCGACCCCGATGCTCCCGGCACGATCGTGACATGGGAACGCCGCGAGTACGACGACACGCTGACGTTCACGACCGGCCCCAGTCGGTCTCCATCCCCTTCCGAAGTTCCCTCAGTGCCACAGGACCCTCTTCCATGATGCGACTGTTTCCAGCCGCCTTGTGTTCACGATGCGTGCCGTTCGTGGTGGCCGCCACCCTCGTTCTTGGAACGACCTGCCTGCTGCCGGCCGCGGCCGAGTCCGCTCCACCGTCAGTATCGCCGCTGGCGGTCGTCCAGGACGCGAATCGAATCGTGATTCTCGGCGATTCGATCACGCACGACGGCCGGTGGGTCGCCATGCTGGCCTCCTGGATGGAATCCAGGGGCATGACGGCGGAGGTCATCGACGTTGCGCTGCCAAGCGAGACCGTGTCGGGACTGTCGGAGGACGGGCATGCCGGCGGCCAATTTCCGCGGCCCGATCTGGCCGAAAGACTCGACCGCGTGCTCCGCGTCGCGCGGCCCGATCTCGTTATTGCCTGCTACGGCATGAACTGCGGCATCTACCAGCCGCTCGACGACATTCGCTTCGCGAAGTTCAAAGCCGGCATGGAACACCTGCACGCCACCGTAGAACAGACCGGCGCGAGGATCCTCCATCTCACGCCGCCGATCTACGACAAACGCCCCGACCAGCCCGGCCCGGCGGGCGATGCCGATTACGACTCCGTTCTCGAGGCCTATTCGACGTGGCTGCTCTCACAGCGAGCCGATGGCTGGCTCGTCATCGACGTGCACGGGCCGATGAAGGCGATGCTCGCCTCTGCACGGGCAAAGAATCCCTTGGCCGTCTTCGCTCCCGATACCGTTCATCCCAACGACGATGGACACTGGGCGATGGCGAGGGGGGTGCTTGCAGGCCTTGGCGACAGCACGGCCGCCGAGGCAGCGACCCCGGCGGCATTCGCCGCGTTGCTACCCAAGGTGACTGCCCGCCTGCACCTGCTCCGCGATGCCTACCTGGCCGCGGCGGGTCACCTCCGCCCGGGCATGCCTGCGGGTCTGCCGATCGACGAGGCGGAGGCCAAGGCGCAGGCGATCACGGAGTCGATCCGCTCCCGATAGCGGCCAAACGCCTATTGTCTCGCCGCCAGACGCAGGTCGGACGGCGTCGTGCCTCCCGACAGAATCTCCGCCGGCACCACCGTGCCCGGAATGATTTCCTGACGGATGATCGTCTCGCCAGGAACAGTGTCGAACGAGCCTTCGATGATGCGACAGCCTGCGTCGCGCCGGCGCCAGCCGGCCACCACCCAGCCGTCCTTGCGGGCGACGAGTTGCTGCATCGGCAGCGGACCGGCCGTAGCCAGCTCACCCTGCAGCGGCAGGTCGGGGATATCGATCACCTGCTTCCAGAGCTTGTCGAACCGCTTCTGCAGAATCCGCCGCAGCGACGTCTCCGCCATCGAGAGCTTTTCGCTGCCGCCCGGCTTGAACCCGGGCGGGTAGATCTGCACGTCGCCCTCGCGGATAAGATGCAGTCCCTGCGACGAGGTTGCAATCGCATACGTGGCCCAGATGTCCATGCCTGGGAAACTCCGGTCACCCGACACGAACTTGTCGCCCCGCACCATCAGCTTCACGCGGCCGTCGTCAACCGCCACGGTGACAGGCCGGTGCTTCGCGAACGTGACCGCCCACGGCTTTTGGTCGGGATCGCTGCCGAGCGACTCGGGCATCTGCGTCTTGCCCTCGCGGGCCATCTGATCGACGTCGGCCTGCGTGATCATCCGCCCACCCAGCTTTTCTTCGAGCATGTTGTTGATCGCCGACTCATGCACACGGGCGGAGATCAGGGTGCCGGCGGCAGCCGCGGGCGGCATACTCGCCGCGGCGAG
>CANETO010000238.1 GCA_947440895.1 Planctomycetaceae bacterium
CTTGATGTAATCGATCCAGAGTTTGTTGTAGTCGCTCTTGGGGTCGAGCAGATCGATGCGGCTCACCTTGTAGCCGAGCGACTGCGACGTCCAGACGCCAGCCGCCACCGCCGAGATCACCGCGCCCAGGACGATGGCGACGGGGGCCCGCAGGCAGAGCCGCGTCCACGCAACGAGTGCCCGACCGAGCAGGCTGGCGTGTTCGTGTGCCGCAGATCGACCGCCAGCAGCAGCCTCGCCCCCGACATCCAGCGGAGCGGTCAGGTCTGATAGACCCGTTGCATCTAGACCCGTTGCATCAGCGTCAGTGGGATCGTGGCGTCGCAGCATCGTCGCGGATTCCTTCCGGGAGGGGGACGGGGAACGTAGCGAACCTGCGGCAAGGGGCCAACACGTTCTTTTTGACAGCTGGCGAACCCTGGAAGACTGGGCAATCCGTCCGGATTTTCAGGCGGAATGATTGGTTCAAAAGGTCCCCGCAGACCGAAATTCCTTCCATGCGGCGACCATGGCCGCACCGCCGACCAGCGCGGATTGGCCGCTGGTTGGCAGGGTTTCGAGATAGGGGGGGACAGCATGACGATTGCGCGCCGGTGGATGGTATGGGCAGGGTGCGTGGTGGCGCTGGCGGGACTGCTCCCGTTACGCCAGGCCACGGCAGATGTCGCGGCCGACATGGCAGGAGATGTCGCGGCCGTTCCGTCACAGCGGCCGGATTCGGGCTCATCGAGCCGTGAAGCCCGTCGCCGCGCGGTCGAGGCATTGCCCCTGAACCGGATTCCAGAGCCACAGCGGAAGGCGATCGAGCCCTGCCTCAAAGCGGCCACGCTCTATCGACGCCTGCCCGTCGAGACGATCGTCTGCGACGCCGAATTGCTCGATTTTGCGCTCACCAAGCCGGAAGCCATCGTCGACATCTGGCGGGTGCTTGGCATCAGCCGACTGTCGCTCGATCCGGTCGGCCCCAAGCAATGGAAGCTTAGCGATGGCTATGGCACCGTCGGTGTGCTGCGGCTCGTGCACCAGGAGCGGCAGGGGCGTGGCGGACTGCTCGTGTTTCATGGGCGGGGTGCGTATACCGGTCCGCTGTCACCGAAAAATCTCACCGGCAGCTGCGTCTTGCTCGTTCGCCATGGGCCGGGCATGCCGGCGGTCGATGGCCGCGAACGCCAGCTGATCCAGATCGATACCTTCCTCGACATGGATGGCGTCGGTCTCGAAATCGTCACCCGCACGCTGCAGCCGCTGATCGTGCGGTCCGCGGCGTCGAACCTCCACGAGATCTGCCTCTTCATGGCCACGCTTTCCGACTCCGTGCGGACGAATCCCGAGGGGGTGGCACACCTGGCGGGCCGACTGCCACAGACCACTGCAGCCGACCGGCAGATGCTGGCGACGATTGCCCGGCGGGCCGGACAGCCTGCTGGTGGCGGACTGCCGCCTGGGGGCCGCCGGGATCAGGCCGATGTGGCCGCCGTCGATCGGCTCCAGACGGAACTGGCATCCCGCTGGCTGTCGGCCGACGAACTCGACCGAATCCAGCGGCAGTAGCGGCGTCATCGTGCCTCCAGTCATGGGGACTTGTCTTTCTTCGTGGGGACAAGTTTTCAACCGGGGTTTCTTCGTGGGGACAAGATTTCAACCGGTCTGTCTTCGTGGGGACAAGTTTTCAACTTGTCCATGCCGCACCCTGGACTCAGCAAGTTGAAAACTTGCTGCCACAGGTCGAGCCTCCCCGTGCCGAGGAACCGCTACCGTGTGGCCCGGTCGGGCGAGGCTTCGGGCGCAGCAGCCACCCGGATGCGGGCCTCGGATGCCACCACGTAGGGCCGTTTGTATTCCGGCATATACCCGCGGGCACCGCGGACGGCCACGTCCTGCCCCACCATTGGCGCGAGATTCACGCCCGTCTGTGGCGTGATGAAGGCGATCACGTTGTTGTTCTGATCCACGACCGCCCACCGCGGGGCATCGGGCCGCCGCGAGACGACGGTGGCCAGGCGCCCGCTCATCTCGGACATGTCGGGGGGCGTCCATGTCGTCTGGCCATCGGCCGACCCGCCGCCGGGCAGCACGCCCGGCCGGATGGGCCGACCGCCGATTGCCGACAGGCTCGACCACATGCCGCCGAGTTGCAACGACGCGTCGGCGGCCGGCGGAGGGGCTGCGGCCAGTGTGCGATGCCGAGATTGGATCGCCTCGAATCGCGCGATCCGGGCATCCATCGCCTCGACCCGCGTCCGATCCATATCTGTGGCCGAGCGCGCCGCCGATTGCCGCAGCCGCTCCCGTACCGGTGCGAGATTCCATGAGTCCGCCGGGCCGGTGACGGCCAGCGAGAGCGCAAGATCAATGTCGGCCAACTCGTCACCGCCACCTCCGACAGACCCGCTGCTCACGGCTACGGGCGTGATCGGCGTGGCTGGATCAAACACACTCGTCCCCAGCGGCAGCCAGCCCGCAAAGAGCCTCCGGGCGGAAGGGATGAATCCCAGCGGCTGCGGCGGCGGGGCGGGAAGACCGGGCACACCGGCAGCCATCCCCGGAGAGAATGCCTGCGGCGGCATCCCGGGCTGCGAAACAGCCGATGGCTGGCCGGCATCGCTGACGGCCTGCGCGACGGCGATGCTGGCATCCTTGATCGCGGCCATCGCCTCGCCGATCGATGCGGAATTGTCAGGTGTGACTGCAGCGGCCGCGTCCACAGCTGCCGGCGGTGGCACGACGCCCGGTGGCGTTTCCAGATCAGCCAGCCAGGCCCAGCGGAATTCACCCGCTGGCGGTTCGATCCGTACCCAAAGCCCTGCATGACGCCCCTCGGCGATCCGCACCTCCTCGATCATCTGCACCCGTTCACCCGCTTCGAGGCTCACCTGCGCGACATGCCTGAGGTCGTTGATCTGCGATCCCACCCGGGCCACCGCGCCGTCGGTCACGATCACGCCAATGCCTCGACCAGAAACGGGCTCTGGTGGCGCCGCGCCGATCACACTGACCGGATCGACATCGCAGGCCCGTAGCCAGCTGAAACTGCCCTCCACAGGCCGGACAGCGACATACCCAGACGGATCGACGGCCCATACCTCGACAGCAGTGCCGGCCAGAAGCCGCTCGGTGGGATAGAAGTCGTCTCCCGGACCGGCACGGAGATAGGTGTGGTCGGCCGTGACCCGCACGGTAGCGGGAAAGAGACCGGGCTGCGGACTGCCGTCCTGCCCTGCCGCTGTCGACACGAGCGACGCGATCGACAGCATGCCGATGAAGAGTCGGGCGAGCACACCGACACGCCCCGCAAAGCCGCCCACTGTGGGAGTGGCTGCTGCGCGTCTTAGGGCTATCAGCGCCGGTGTGTCCACAAGCTTCATCCTTGAAAAACAGGCGCGTAGACGAGGCTTGGGCACCTCGTCTACGCGCTGCAAGGGGCCGCACCGAAGCGAACCCTCGAAAGGTCTTGTAGACCACCTGCGGTCGAGGCTCAAGTCGCGATTTTTGGAGCGCGGAATTGCCGCAGAATCAGGCTCTGCGGCTCCCCTAAACACCCCTCTTTGTGGGCGCTTTGCCTGTAGTGGGGCGGTTGGGGCAGACTGCGCCGGCGACGCGGTCGGGTGATAGCGTGCCAGTGCCAGCAGTTTCTGAAGGCAGTCGTTTCGGCGCTGTTGGAACGATGGCATCGACCGCGCATGGCAACCGGGCTGGTATTCATTCCCGGTGTCCCCGGACTTCCGTCCGGGGCTTTTTGTTGCGGGAGCCAGAACCGTTTGAGCCAGCGCGACGCTCGACTGAAAGCCCCCGGCGGAAGCTGGGGGACTCCAGGCAGGCAGCTGATCCCGGGTCGAGTTGGTGTCTCGCCATCACCAACGATCGACGGGCCGGTCGAGCACCTCGCGGAGCAAGATCACCTGGCGAATCGTGGCCGGACTGCGAAGCAGGTGACGTAACTCCTCCGCCTGCGTCGCTGCCGTCGACACCACGTCGCTGGTCTTCGCCTCATCATGCTTGATCGTCCCCTGCAGATGCGTCAGCTCACGGGCGAAGGCATCCTGCACGTGCCGCGACACCGAGACGTTGGCCTCCTGACCTTCCGGCGTGATGGCCGCAGTCTTCCCTGCCACGACAGCCGGCTGCTTGGGCTCCCGCTCCCGTCGCGGAGGTGCGACATCTCGTGGTCCCTGACTTCGGGATTCCTGACTTCGGGATTCCTCACTGCGGGATTCTTGGGACACGCGGCGTTCGGCGTTCGTCCGCTGGACGGGCCGCGTGGGCTGCGGCTTCTTGGCCGGCTGCGGCGGGGCCTTCTTGATCGTGGGCTGTCGCTGCTGCTCGCCGGTCGCC
>CANETO010000239.1 GCA_947440895.1 Planctomycetaceae bacterium
CACGCGGCCCAGTGATTCGACCAGTCCGGTAAACATGAAGAACGTGCGACCCGAGGGGAATGGAGACGAAAAAGCCGGGCTGTGCGGGCGTCGCCCGCACAACCACGAACCCGTCAGGATAGCCGCCAGAGGCCGCTTGAGCCATGATGTCTCCATTCGGCCTTGCGTGTCGGCCCGCCGCTGGCACAATTGCCGCGGTTCGTCACCGCAGCGTCTAGGCTTTCGCATTCGTCTCCCCCTCCATTCGTCTCCCCCACCAGAAGGCACCTCTTCCATGTCCACGATCGTCGACATCCACGCCCGTCAGATCCTCGACAGCCGCGGCAATCCCACGATCGAGGTCGACGTCAGCCTTGCCGACGGTGCCTTTGGCCGCGCGGCCGTTCCATCGGGTGCAAGCACTGGAGCCCACGAGGCCTGGGAGAAGCGGGACGGCGACAAGGGTGTCTATCTGGGCAAGGGCGTGCTCGAAGCGGTCGAGAACGTCAACACCCGGATCGCTGAGGAACTCGAGGGCTGCGACGCCCTCGATCAGACCGGCGTTGACGAACTGATGCTCGAACTCGACGGCACCCCCAACAAGAAAAACCTCGGTGCCAACGCCATCCTCGGCGTTTCGATGGCCGTGGCCCATGCCGCAGCCGAGCATTGCGGCGTGCCGCTCTACCGCTATCTCGGCGGCGCGACCGCCCGCCTGCTGCCCGCCCCGATGATGAACATCATCAACGGCGGTGCCCACGCCGACAATCCGCTCGACGTCCAGGAATTCATGGTGATGCCGCTGGGCTTCGACACGTTCGACGACGCCCTCCGCGCGGGTGTCGAGACCTTCCACTCGCTGAAGAAAGTGCTCAAGGACAAGAAGCTTGCCACGGCCGTGGGCGACGAAGGCGGCTTCGCCCCGCACATTGGCACCTGCGCCGAGGCGTTGGAAGTGATTCTGGCGGCCATTTCCAACGCCGGCTACAAGCCTGGCAAGGACATGTTCATCGGCCTCGACGTGGCGGCGACCGAACTCTACGACGCCAAGGCCGGCACCTACACGATCGAAGGCAAATCGCTCGATTCGGCCGGCATGGTCGACTTCTTCGCGAGCCTCGCCGGCCGCTATCCGATCGTCTCGATCGAGGACGGCTGCTCCGAGGATGACTGGAAGGGCTGGAAGCTGATGAGCGAGAAACTGGGCAGCAAGGTGCAGTTGGTCGGCGACGACCTGTTCGTCACTAACTCCGAGCGGCTCCAGCGCGGTATCACCGAAGGGATCGCCAACAGCATCCTCGTGAAGGTGAACCAGATCGGCACCCTCACCGAGACGATTGCCGCCGTTTCGCTCGCCCATCGCTCGGGCTACACCTCCATCGCCAGCCATCGCAGCGGTGAGACGGAGGACGCCACGATCGCCGATCTCGCCGTCGGCCTTTCGACGGGCCAGATCAAGACCGGGTCGGCATCCCGCAGCGACCGGATCGCAAAATACAACCAGTTGCTGCGTATCCAGGAATCGCTGGGTGATGGTGCGGTCTATGCCGGCCGCGACGTGGCGGCCCGCTGGCCCGGGATTTCCTGAGCCAGCCGGCCCCTCCGCAAGCCATGCCTGATTCGTCCAGTCATTCGCCGTTTCGGCTTGTCGACAGCCCCTGGTTCTGGGCGTTGGCATTCTCGTTCATGGCGTTGGTGGCGACGGCGCTGGTTGCTCCGAAATATGCGGTGCGGCAGCAGCAGATTGAGGGCCGGTTTCTGGGCCGGCAGCAGTCGGCGATCGAGCGGTCGCGGCGGGCTGCTGGACTGCCGCCGGTCGATCTGGCCGAAGAGGCCCGCGAGCGGGACGCCGCACAGCCGCGCCGCATCGTGCCGCTCTGGACGCTGTCGGCCGCTGCCGCTCTGGCGGCGATCGGCTCCGGTGTCATGCTCCATCGCGAATGGCGGTCTAGCCAAGAAAACATGGCCAGAGCACAGGACAAAAAGCCCCCGGCGGAAGCCGGGGGACACCGGGAGTGAATGCCGTCCCGGGTGCCATGCCGATCCGGGTATGCCCAACAACGCGGAGTCCCCGGACTTCCGTCCGGGGCTTTTTGTTGTGGGTGGCGCGACCGTGTGACGGAACATACGGATCGTTCGAGCCGTCCTAGCCGACCACCCTGTAGCTTGTGCTCCTGCCGCCTGCGACGCTGCGAACGAGCACGCCGCGATTCACCAAGTCCTGGATGTCACGCAGGGCTGTGTCGGCGGAGCACTTGGCGAGTTTTGCATACTTGGACGTCGTGAGACCACCCTCGAAGCCATCGAGCAGCCGATTGATGACGAGCCGTTGTCGCTCGTTGACCGGCGGTCCCTGGTCGAGCGTCCGCCATGCCTCGGCCTTGTGGAGAACGCCTTTGGTCAGGAAGTCGGCTTGGTCGATGGCCCGCTCGAGGCAGTCCAAGAACCAGGTCATCCACGGCGTGACGTCGAGATCGCCCCGCTGCGTGCGTTCGAGAATACGGTAGTAATCGCCCCGTTCGTTCTCGATCCGGGTCGACATGCTGTAGAAGCGATCGGCACAGCCGTCGGAGCGGGCGAGCATCAGGTCTGCCACCGCGCGTGCCAGACGACCGTTGCCATCCTCGAATGGATGAATGGTGATGAACCAGAAATGGGCGAGAGCCGCGCGGAGTACCGCATCCATGCCGTCAGCAGCGTTGCACCATGCGATGAACGTGGCCATTTCGCCGGGAACACGGGCCGCCACGGGCGCCTCGAAATGGACCCGCTCGCGGCCGATCGGCCCCGACACCACGTGCATCGGCCCCGCCTCTGCAGGCCGCCAGCAGCCGACGGCGATCGGCCGCGTGCCGCTGTAGCCGATTGGAAACAGGGCCGCGTGCCAGCCGCAGAGCCGTGACTCGGTGATGGGCGTCGTGGCATTTCTGGTGGCGTCGAGCATGACTTCGACGATCCCTTCGACATCGCGGCTGCCGCGGCGGATGCCCGCCTGCGGGAGGCCAAGACGACGGGCGATGGATGAGCGGACATCCTCATCGTCGAGCTGCTCACCTTCGATCGCCGAACTCCGCACCACGTCGCTGGTGAGAACACGGAGCGATGCTTCCGCCTGGAGGTCAAAGCCCAGCTGCCGCATACGGCCGAGGAGAAGGCCCTGCTTGTGGCGGACCCGCACCAGTGACGGCAGAACGTTACCGGCCTCCCAGTGGAAGTTCGGCCAGTCCTTTTTTTTATGGATAAAGCCCATAATCTCCGCATTCCGTGCGGCGATTATACCATCGATTCGCCGCATCGATTCGTCTTCTGAGAAGGGTTGCCGTTGAGGGGGCGCAGGTCGTTTCACAAAAAGCCCCCGGCGGGAGCCGGGGACACCGGGTGTGAACACCGTCCCGGGTGCCATGCTGAGCCGGGAATGCCCAACAACGCGGAGTCCCCGGACTTCCGTCCGGGGCTTCTTTGCCAACAGTCGCTAGGCCCGGAGGGCCGGGTGAGCACCAGCGGGCGGAGGCCCGCCAAGCGAAAATGGCAGGATGCCATGTTTCGCGTGAAGCAACGTCCCCGGACTTCCGTCCGGGGCTTTGAGGGAGCGTGCGGGATCGCGTGAAGCGTCTTTATCCGATGATGCTGCGGCGGCGAGAGACGTAGTCCCAGACCACGAAGCGGTCGAGTTCTTTGCCCGCCGTGAAGAAGACGCGGCCCTTGGCCGTCTCCGCGAGCTTGTAGGCGAATTGAATATCTTCCCGCGACTGCGACCAGCCTGAGAGCAGGAAAACGTTCACCGTGATCCCCTCGCGGCGGCAGGCCTGGGCCTCGCGGAGCGTCGCCTCCTCCGTCCGCCGGTGCGGCGGATAGAGCAGGAAGAGCTGGCTCCCCTCGAAATGCGCCGTCGGCAGGCCGTCGGTGATGATGATCACCTGCTTGTTCGGCGTGTCTTGCCTCGCCAGATGCTGCCGCGAGAGCTGGAGCGCGTGCTGGATGTTGGTGAAGTGGGGCGGGATGTCGGTCTCCGCGATGTTCGGGTCGCTCATGTCGGCCCGCAGGCGAACCACCGAGTCGAAGATTGTGACCGGCTTCGGCATCAGCTTCACGATCTCGCCCGCGGGCCGCGGCTTCGCGAACGAATACATCTCGATGAACTGCAGGAAGTCGCCCGGATACTCCTTCTGCACGAGCCCCTGCAGGGCCAGTGCCATTCGCTTCACGCTCACGTGCAGGCCGCCATAGCGCATCGATCCGCTCATGTCGAGCACGACCGACGTGGCGCACTTCGGCGAATTGCGAGTGCGGTGCACCTCGATGTCGCGGGAGGTGAGCCTCAGCACGCCGCTG
>CANETO010000240.1 GCA_947440895.1 Planctomycetaceae bacterium
CTTGAGTCGCCATGTGTCCCCGGCCGGGCTGGCAGTGAAGTGCCGGGCGAGGCGATCCGGGCTGACGTGCTCGATCGCCTTTGGTCCGTAGGTCGCGGTCCGCGCTGTCTCAATCGCCGTCGTGCAGATGTCGGTGCCGACAATCTGCAACGTCCAGCCTGCCAGACGCGGGGCGTTTTCCGCCAGGCAGATGGCGAGCGTATATGGCTCCTCGCCGGTGCTGCATGCCGCCGACCAAATCCGTATCGACCGTTCTCTCTTTCCAGCCGTGGCGCGCGCGATCATCTCGTCGAGAAAGGGGCCGGCGAACCAGTCGAAGTGCTCGGGCGTCCGAAAGAAGTGCGTTTCGTTGGTCGTGATGGCGTCGATGAATGCCTCGAGTTCCCCGGCCACGGTCCCCGCGGTGAGCAGCTTGTAATACTCATCGAACGAGTCGAGTCCGCGGTCGCGGAGTCGCCGTCGGATGCGATTGCTCAGGAGCGCGACCTTGCCGTCCACCGTCCAAATCCCGGTGTGCCGGTAGATGAACTGTTGAAACCGCGTGAACTGTTCGGGTGTCAGCGAGATCAATGCGTTCACGGGTGCTCCTTTCCACTCCACGAGGGCGTGATGACGCCGGCTCGTGGCGTTATACCCGGAACCGCTTGACGAGGTCACGCAAGCCCTGGGCCTGGGCGCCGAGTTCTTCGGCACTGGCGGCCATCTCCTCGGCGGCGGCGGCGTTTGACTCGGTGGTCTGCGACACCGACCGGATCGCCAGTTTCACTTCGCCCGCATTGGCCGATTGCGATTCTGAAGAGGCGGCGATGCTGGCGATGCCCGACGCCGTCGACTCGACGGCGGAGACGATCGCCACCAGCGACTGCCCGACCTTCTCCGAGAGGTCAGCCCCCTCCTGAACCCGCTGCGTCGATTCGTTGATCAGCTGTGTGATCTCCTTGGCGGCCTCGCTGGCACGTTCCGCGAGTTTTCGTACCTCGTCGGCGACCACGGCGAATCCCAGGCCGTGCTCGCCGGCCCGGGCCGCCTCGATGGCCGCGTTGAGCGCGAGGAGGTTGGTCTGGGCGGCGATTTCGCTGATCACCTGGATGATGTCGTTGATCTGCTCCGAAGAACGGCGGATCGTCCGCATCGAGTCGATGGCGTCGTGGACGGCCTGACTGCCCGCCTGCGCCAGTTGCGCGGTGCGGCTGGCCTGGGCCCGCGATTCGACGGCGCTCTTTGAGATCACCGCGATCGACGACGCGAGTTGTTCGA
This sequence comes from Planctomycetaceae bacterium, assembly GCA_947440895.1. Lineage (GTDB taxonomy): Bacteria > Planctomycetota > Planctomycetia > Pirellulales > UBA1268 > CAMCQY01. Next base: position 1,258 of record CANETO010000240.1, read on the forward strand.
CGGCCGCCGTCATCTGCTCGACGCTGGCGGCCTGTGACTGCGCGCCGTCGCTCAGGCTGTTGGCGCTCTCGGCGATCATCCTCGCCCCGTCGTTCTGCTGGTCGGCGGCCTCTGAAATCTGGCCGATAACCTCCCGCAGGTCGCCGAGCATGCGGCTGGCGTTGCCGGCCAGCATAGCCATCTCGTCGTCACCCTCGACGGCGACGGCCTGGCTGAGATCCCCCTTCGATGCTGCCCCAAAAACGTCCGAGAGCAGCCCCACCTTCTTCTCGAGGTTGTGCTTTTCGGATGCGATCCGAGCCTGCAATTCTTTTTCCCGCTCCTCGCTGCGGACGCGGTCGGTGATCACGTCCCAGGTGATCAGCGGACCGATGTAGCGGCCGCTCGAGTCGCTGAGCGCGGAGATGTTGAGGTCGAGCACTTCCGGTCCGAGTGTCACCTGCTCGCGGCGGGGCAGGCTGTCGGGACTGGCCAGAAGCTTCCAGGGCCGCTGCGGGGGGGCTGGGAAGATGTCGAGCGATTCCCCCACGATCCCGTCGACAGAACGAGGCAAGAAGTTCTGGAACTGCCGCAGCGACTTCTCCGAGGCCGGATTCATGTAGGTGATCGTGCCGTTCGTATCCGCCTGCAGCAGCCGCATCGAGGTGTTGCCCACCATTTCGGAGAGCTGCTGCTGCTTCTGCTGGTCACGGGTGAGGCGACGGGCGATGAAGAATGACGCCAGTGCGATGCCGGCTGTGGTCAGACCGAAGAGGAGCAGGCCGAACTGGCGAAGCCGAAAGACCGGGGCCATCACCTCCGCCTCGTCGATCTCCGAGATCAGGGCCCAGCGGATCGCCCCGTTGCCGGCGGCGTCCCCCTTGAAGACCGTGACCGGCGCCCATGACGAGAGGACGGGCATGTTGCGGTAATCGAGGCCCAGAGCCGTCCCCGATGTGCCGGCGTCGAGGGCGCTGCGGACGGGGACGGTGTCGACCTTGAACTTCGGGTTGATGATCGTCGACGCGACGCCGAGATCCTTGGCGAACCGGGAGTTGGAGCGGAACATCCGATCGGGGCCGATGGCGTAGGTCTCGCCGGTCTCCCCCAGGCCAGTCGTCTCGCCGATGATCTGGTTGGTCTTGTCGAGCGGCACCTGGAACGCCAGCACGCCGACGACGGTGTCGCCGTCGAGGAGCGGTGTTGCGATGAAGCTCGCCGGGTCCATCAGGGACGGCAGATAGCGGCTGTACTGGCCGTAGGCGATGGCGCCGGGACGGCCCATCGCGACCGCCTCGCGGAACGCCTTGGCGAGGTTCGTGGAGGCGAGCGGGCCGGACGTCAGCGACGAACCAAAGTCGATCTCCTTGAATACCGTGTAGAGGATCGTGCCCGATGTGGCGTCGATGAGGAAGATGTCATAGACGCCATAGCGTTCGAGCATCTCCCGAAAGATCGGGTGCACGGTGGCATGGACGCTGGAGTAGGTGGAGCCGTCGTCGGCGGCATCGAGCAACTGCTTCGAGCCAACGGGGTTTGGATTCCGTTGGAGGTAGCGATTCTGAAGCATGACGCCGCGTGGATCGAGCGCGTCGATGTACGAACGCATGTCGACGATTTCGTCATTTTTGCTGCGATAGAGCGGGGCGAACTCCGCCGCGTAGTAGCCCGCAAGGTCCTGCCGCATGTCTGCCACAGCCGCGTCGACAACCGGCAGTGCCTGCCACGCCTGGCGCAACTGCGTGATCGAGTCCCGGCACAGCGGACCACCGGCGGCGACGAGGAGTTCCTCACGCATCGTCTGGAAATACCGTTCGACCGATTGGGCGGTAATCGTGCGAACTGCCTCCAGTCTCGCGAACGCCTGCGTGCGGAGCGCGGCCGCCGCGGAGCGGTACATGGCAACGCCCAGCAGTGTCAGCGGCACGAGCGACATCGCCAGGAGGGCGGCGAGTACCAGATTGCGGAGGGAACGGTCGGAAGACAACTTCATCTCAGGAGGCCTTATCGGAATGGGGGACACCGGGAACACCGGCGCGGTGGACGCCGGCGAGACTGGCTGGATCGAGGAGGCTGCCCACGTCGAGCAGAATGAACAGGTCGTCGCCCGCCCGAGCGAATCCCTCGACCGACCGCGGTCCGTCGGCAGCGACCGCGTCAGGAGCCGAGTGGATCTGGTCGACGGGAATGCGGATGACTTGCGAAACGGCGTCGACCATGCAGCCCATCGTGCGGTTGCCGATGTTGACGACGATCGTACGGGTGTCGGCGTTCGGCTCCCGGGAGTCGAGCCCGAAGAGCAACCTGAGGTCGATGACGGGAATGATCGTGCCACGGAGATTGCTCACCCCGACGACGTAGGCAGGTACGTCCGGCACGCGGGTCACGCTGCCTGGGGTGATGATCTCCTGGATCCGCTCGATGCGAAACAGGTATTTCTGGCCGTTGATTTCGAAACCAACGAACTGTGCCGAGGCGGCTTGTTTTGCGTCGGGAGTGCGGGCCGATTCCATGCCGGTGTACCTGTGCGGAGGCGGTTTGCGGGCCGCGAGACGGTGTCCTCCGGCCTTGCGGAGGACCCATCGAGATATAGCTTGGGGAATCGGTCAATTCAAATTTGTGTCCTCGATGGCACGTCGAGGTGATGCGGTTCCCCGTCATCATCGTTACGATGTGCAGGAACCGACCCCCTCCCACCCCCAAACGTCCGCCCTCGAACCCCGTGTCGCACAATGTTCACCGGCGTTTTGAAGGTTGTCGTGGTCGATGACTCTGCCCTCTACAGGCAGATGCTCCTGACGGTGCTGGGCCGGATTGCCGGCGTCGAGGTCGTTGGCACGGCGGCCGATGGCGACGCGGCGGTGGAACTCATCGCTCGGGCGAAGCCCGATGTGGTCACGCTCGACGTGCAGATGCCGGGGCGGGACGGCATTGAGGTGCTCCGGGCCCTCAAGCAGCGCGGTCTCACTCCGCGGGCGATCATGGTCAGCAGCCTCACCGCACAGGGTGCGCCGACGACGGTCGCCGCCCTGATGGAGGGCGCGTTCGACTTCATCCTCAAGCCCGCCGGCGTC
>CANETO010000241.1 GCA_947440895.1 Planctomycetaceae bacterium
ACCACGGCCACGCCGACCATGGCCACAGCCACCATGACTCGCATGGTAGCCATGGCACCCATGACGGCCGCTGCGACCTTGAGTGGTATGAAATCGCCGCCCTTGCTCCACTGGCGGTGTTCGTGCTCTGGATCGGCCTGGCCCCGGCGACGTTCCTCGCCCCATCCGCGGCCGTGCTGCGGGCCAACACCCGAGGCGCCACCACCGCCTTTGCCGAGAGGATGCGGACGCTGCAGGAGCTCACGCCCTCGACCGAGCCCACTCACGTCGCGGACCGCGTCGTCGGCCGCGACCATCCCGCACTGCGGGAACCGTTCACCCTGACGTCGGAACTGACACTGGATCGTCCATGACTTCGCACATGAGTTCATTGCAGAGTTTTCTCCTGCTGGCACCCGAGATCGTTCTGGTGGCAGCGGCCCTCGTCGCCTTTCTGGGCAGTGCCTTCGCCGGCCTCCGGAGCGGTTGGGCCGTGGCCCTTGTCGGGATCGTCACGGCGATGCTGGTGGCCGGCGGGCAGCCGGCCGAGGGAACGTGGGTGGCATCGGGTGGCATCCGCATCGACGCCTTCTCGGCGTACATCCGCTGGACGGTGCTGGCGTTGGGCGCGATCCTGGCCCTCGTACAGGCGGGGGACCTATTCCGGTCCGCTGTCACCCGCGGAACTCCCGGAAGTGGAGACCGCCATGTCACGGGCACCTGCGAGGAGGCGGGGACCTTTCTGATCCTGCTCGCCGGCCTCTCGCTGGCGGCAGTGGCCGATGACCTTGTGCTGCTGTTTGTGGGTTTGGAACTGGTTTCGATCCCCACCTATATCCTGCTGGCCCTCAAACGCACCGACGCGCACGGTCAGGAAGCGAGCCTGAAGTATTTCTTCCTGTCGTTGGTGGCCTCGTCGCTGTTTCTGTATGCGGCTGTGTGTCTCTATGGGATCGGCGGCTCGACGAATCTGGCCGTGATCGGTGCCCGGCTCCGGTCCACGGCCGACCCGGTCGTCAGCATGGCGACCGTGCTCCTGCCGGTGGCCATTGGCATGACCATGGCCGGTGCTGCCTTCCGACTGGCAGCTGCGCCGATGCACTTCTACGCCCCTGACGTCTACGAAGGCACGAGCCCGTCGAACGCGGCCCTGCTCTCCACGCTCCCCAAGGTCGCCGGCATCGTTGTGCTTGCGCGGGTGCTGGCACTGGCCATCTTGCCCGCCGACGCCGAGCAGTCCGCCGTGGGCGGGGCCGCGGCGGCGCACCTGTCGCTTTTCTGGCCGTTGGCCGCCATTCTTGCTGCCGTCACGATGACCGTCGGCAACGTGATGGCGCTCCTGCAGCGGAATCTCCGCCGCCTGCTGGCCTGCTCGTCCATCGCCCACGCAGGCTATCTGCTGGTGGGCATCGCGACCGCGGCGGCGGCGGCCTCCGCCCAAGCCGACAGCAGCGGCCCAGGCGCTGCCGACACCTCGTGGACCCTCGGCCTCGGCGGTCTGAGCGCCACGCTCTTCTATCTCGCCACCTACGCGCTCGCGACCGCCGGGATTTTCGCGGCGATCACCTACCTCGGCCATCGCTGGCCTGAGTGGACGGCCGGCAGCGGCCCGCGGCCCCCGCGGGAGGAGATCGCCACGGTAGACGACCTCGACGGACTCTCCTCGACCAATCCGGTGGCGGCCTTCGCGATTGCGCTGTTTTTGCTCAGTCTCGCCGGGATCCCACCGCTCCCCGGCTTCTGGGGCAAGCTCTCATTGGCCACCTCCGCGCTCGAGGTCGATTGGAACGCCGCGATCACCTTTGGTAGCCGCCGGGCCTGGTTCGTCTCCCTCGCCGTGATGCTCGTGCTCAATGCGGCGATCGCGGCGGCCTACTACCTCCGGATCATCGCTGCGATGTATTTCCGCACGGCCAAGAGGGGTGTGCAGGCCGATGGTGGACTCGCCGCCGGCGTCGCCATGCTGCTCTGTACGGCACTCGTGCTCGTGGTCACGCTTCAGCCCCGCGGCCTGTTTGAATCGGCCTCCCGCGCCGGCGCTGCAATCGAGAAGAGCCACCGCTGATCGCTGCCCCCTGCCCCAGCCCTACCGCCCTGGATACGCCACCGTCATGAATAGCAGTTCCTCAGCGATCGATCCTGCATCCGTCTCGGCCGTGCTCGCCGGTATCGCCGACCCCGAGACCGGCCGGCCGCTGGTCGAGATGGGACAGATCCGGTCAGTGGAGGCTTCGCCCGCGGCGATCACGGTGCGGGTTGGCCTCACGTCACACTCAGCGATCCTCTGGAGCCAGACGCGGGGCCGGATCGAGGAACTCGTGAGAGCCCGGTTTCCGACAGTGCCGGCAGTCGCCATTGAGATCGTCGATCATGACAGGCCGCCTACAAAGCTCGGACAGATCGGCCTCGAAGCGAAGAGCGTGATCGCCGTCGGGTCGGGCAAGGGGGGCGTGGGCAAGAGTACGATCGCCGCCTCGATCGCCATCGGATTGGCGCGGGCCGGCAGCCGCGTCGGCCTGCTCGATGCCGACGTCTACGGCCCGAGCGTGCCTCATCTGCTCGGTCTCTCAGGCCGGCCACAGGTCAACGAGGGCAAGATCGTCCCGATGTTCCTACCGGTTGGCCCACACCCCATGCCGGTGATGTCGATGGGTTTTCTCGTACCGGCTGGTGAGGCGGTGGTCTGGCGGGGACCGATGCTGCACGGCGCGATCACGCAGATGCTCCGCGACACATTGTGGGGGCCGCTCGACTATCTCATCATCGACATGCCGCCGGGCACGGGCGATATCGCGCTGACGCTCTCGCAGGTGCTGCCCCTCACCGGCGCGGTCGTCGTCTGCACGCCGCAGGACGTGGCCCTGCTCGACGCGATGAAGGCGATTGCGATGTTTCGCAAGGTCAACATCTCTCTGCTCGGCATGGTGGAGAACATGAGCTTCTTCGTCTGTCCCGACACGCAGAAGCGGTATGACATCTTCGGCAACGGCGGCGCGGAGCGGACGGCGAAGGACCTCGACATTCCGTTCCTCGGCGAGGTGCCGATCCAGATTCCGATCCGCGAGCATGGCGACGCCGGCCGCACCGCCGCGAACTACGACGATCCGGCCGCCCGTCCGTATCTGGAGGCGATCTGCACCCGGCTCGTGGGCAACCTCGCCGCGGCCCACGCTTCCCGGCCTCCGATGCCCTCGCTGCCGGTGCTGTAAGCGCCACGGTTCGGGGCAGCCCCTCACGGATGCTTCCGAATCCCATAAAAGCCCCCGGCGGAAGCCGGGGGACTCCGGGTACGCGGCGGATACAGGCATCGGAAACGCGAAACACGTTAATACAGCGACAGCGTGCCGCCGCTTGGCAACTTCAGCACAGGCTGCCGCGTGAACCGCATCACGCCGCCGAGCGAGCGAACCTCGGCAGCCTTCGTGCCGATAGCCATCCAGTCCGTCACGGATGACGTGACGGACGATTCCACGGCAGGAAATCCCCACGCGCCGCAGGCGTCATTCCAGAGGTCGTCGAGATGGCGACGACGGACGTGGAGGGTGTCGAATCCATACCAGTGCGTGGGCTGCTCGATGACCTGGGCACCGAAGTCTCCGGCGATGGCCTGTAGTTCCGCATCGAGCCGGACGGTCGCTTTCTTGAGATCAGCCAGCGAGAGCCGGCAGCCCGGCACGAAGAACGTCCGCAGCGCCCGATAGCGGACACGGCCGACTGTCGCGATGCTGGCAACCGGCAGCCGCGTGATCGCGATCGTCGCACCGCGATCGGCCAGCCGCCGGACGCTTTCTCGAACCCATGACGTGATCTGCTCAACAGACAGACCATAGAGTAGTTCATTGCCTACATCGGTGACGAGCGCCACCGATGCCTCGCCGCCGTGCCGGTCGAGGCTTCTCCAGATGCCGCTAGCGAGGATCGACGGTAGTCGCCGGGCCGCGACGCGGGTGTTCACGCCATAACCGCGGCCGTGACCGGCGGCCACGAAAAGCTCGGCCCCCGGTGAGCGAGATTCCACCGCCGCCACGAGCCGCGACAATCCCCGCGACACATTGCTGGCCCCGAGCACCACCACACGAGGACGTGTGAAACGATTCATACTGGCCTCAGATGATTCTCGCGCATTCGCCATTCTTCTTGATCAACAATTCCGCGAGGGGTTGGCCGTTTCATGGAGCCGGCGTTGCTGACAAGCGCAGGCAGGATGCCGGAGCGTAGTCAGCATCGAGTGAGCGCAGGCAGGATGCCGCAGCGAACGTCCGGCGACGGGGCATGGGCAACCCCGAGCCACGCGTCGCATGCTCGACCCGTGTCAGTTCCACCGCT
>CANETO010000242.1 GCA_947440895.1 Planctomycetaceae bacterium
CCATGACCTCGGCTGCACTGGCAGCAGCTTCTATCGCACGCCGGCGATCGACCAGTTGGCCGCTGCGGGAATGCAGTTCACCCGGGCCTATGCCGCCGGGCCGGTCTGCTCGCCGACCCGCGCAGCGCTCGTGACCGGCCGGCATCCTGCCCGCGTAAAGATCACGAACTTCATTGGCGGCAACCGCCGCGGAACGCTCCTGCCAGCGGACTATCTCCATGCTCTTCCAGAGGACGAGGTGACCGTGCCAGAGTTGCTGCGAGATGCGGGCTACGCCACCGGCATCTTTGGCAAGTGGCACTTGGGTCCGCCGCGGGATATTCCGTCTCACGGCTTCACGGACCAGGGATCCACTGCGGTTGGCCCCGGCGGTGGTCCACCGGACGATCCCCATCACGCGCGGGCGATTGCGGCAGAGGCGGCGGCCTTCATCGCCGCCAGCGGCGACCGCCCCTTCTTCTGCTATGTGCCGATGCACTCGGTGCATGTGCCGCTCACGACCCGCCCCGAACTGCTGTCCGAGGAACAGTCGCGGGCGTCCGCCCTGCCGCCGCCGGTCGGCCCCCGTGCGATCGCCGAGGGAGATCATCAGGCCCGGGCGGTTCAGGATCACCCTGTGTATGCGGGCATGATCCGTGAAATGGACGCGACGGTGGCCATCGTGCTGGCGGCCGTCGAAGCGGCCGGTCAGACGGACAACACGGTTGTCATCTTCACCAGTGACAACGGCGGCCTCGCGACCGCCGAGGGTTCGCCGACCTCGAACCTTCCCCTCCGCGCTGGCAAGGGTTTTCTTTATGAGGGAGGCATTCGCGTGCCGCTCGTGGTGCGGTGGCCGGGGATCGTCACGGCCGGCGTGACGAGCAGCGTGCCGGTCACCACCCTCGACATCGCTGCCACGCTGCTCGATGTCGCTCGCGCAGTGCCGCCGGAGCCGATCGTGCTCGATGGCGCGAGCCTGCGGCCGGTACTCACCGGCGGCGTACTGCCGGGCCGCGATCTGGCCTGGCACTATCCCCACTATGCCAATCAAGGGGGCCGGCCCGCGGCCGCCATCCTCGCCGGCGACGGCCAGGTCTCGGGCAGCGAAAAACTGATTGAGCACTTTGAGGATGGCCGGCTGGAACTCTTCGATCTGGCCAGTGATCCCGGCGAGCGGCATAACCTGGCCGCCTTCCACCCGCACCGCGCCGCCGCTCTGCAAGAGCGACTGGCGGCCTGGCGGACGGGAATCGGGGCCGCGCTGCCCACGGCGAACGCAGAGCCCGTCGAGCCGTTTGGGCCGGAAGGTGAGCCTGGCCGCCGGTGAGCGGCGACTCCGCCGCCCAGAGAGGCCGGCACCAGCGTTTCAAGTCCCGGTTGGATCGGGCTATCATAAAGCGGTGTGGCGTCTGGCATGGGCCAGGATTGCCGCTCCCACGATCACGCTCTCCTTGAGGTTTTGCATGCGTCGCTTCGCTCGTTCGCGGTTGTCTCTGCTGGCGTTCGGTGGGCTGGGTCTGGGCGGCCTGGCCTCAGGCGCCGAGCCGGCCACCACCTGGCAGCAGGCGGCGGAGAAGATGCCCGTCGGCGGGGCCGACGCGGCCGCCACCACGGCAGACACTCCCACGCACACCAGACTCGCGCCATGGATCTGGGGGCCGAACGAGGACGTCAGCTACCGGCTCAGCACCGAATTTCAGGGTGGGGCCAGGTCGGCGATCCTCGTCGCCACGGCCGACAACTCCATGACCATCACAGTCAATGGCACGCAGGTCGCCGAAAGCACGTCCTGGCAGAATCCGGTCTCGGTCGACATCACGAAATTGCTCCGCGACGGCGACAACGAACTGGCCGCCGTGGTGGCCAACGAAGGCAGTGCGGCCGGATTCTCCTGTCGTCTCGTGCTCGTGGCCGCCGATGGTGCGAAGCGGACGGTGGCCAGCGGCAAGGACTGGACCGCTGTGGAAGCCGCCAATCCAGCCAAGCCGGTGGCGACGAAGGTCGTGGCGAAGGCTGGTGAAGGTCCCTGGGGTGATGCACTGGACGGTGGCCGGTCGGACTCCCGGCAATCAGCCCCCTTTGCCGTTCCGCCGGGGTTTGAGGTGGAGCGGCTCTTCGTCGTGCCCAAGGAGGAACTCGGCTCCTGGGTCTGCCTGACCACCGATCCCAAGGGTCGGCTGATCGCCAGCGATCAGGACAACAAGGGGCTGGTGCGGATCACCCCCGCGCCGCTCGACGGTTCCCAGCCAACGGTCGTTGAAAAAATCCCCGTGACGCTCTCGTCAGCCCAGGGGCTGCTGTGGGCGTTTGACTCGCTCTATGTCGTCTGCAACGGCGGACCGGGCAGCGGTCTCTACCGTGTTCGCGACACCAATGGCGACGACACACTCGACAGCGTCGAGAAGCTCCGCGAGTTCAAAGGCGGCGGCGAGCATGGACCGCACAACATCCAACTCTCCCCCGACGGCACGAAGCTGTTCATCATCTGTGGGAACCACACGCAGGTGCCCTTCGAGATGAAAAACATCACCGAGCCGCAGACGCTCGGCGGCATGCGGGTGAACCAGCGCCGCGTCGAACTGCCCCCCGAGGCGACCAGCCGGCTGCCCGCCAACTGGGACGAAGACCTGCTCATCACACGGCTCTGGGACGCCACCGGCCATGCCGTCGGCATCCTTGCGCCGGGCGGCTATGTCGTCAGCACCGATCCCGACGGAAAATCGTGGGAGATCTGGACCGGTGGCTACCGGAATCCCTACGACTTCGCCTTTAACTCTGACGGCGAGATGTTCGTCTACGACGCCGACATGGAATGGGATTTTGGCACTCCTTGGTACCGGCCCACCCGGGTCAACCATGCCACCAGTGGCAGTGAACTCGGCTGGCGGAGCGGCGCCGGCAAGTGGCCCGCCAGTTTCCCAGACAGCCTGCCGGCGCTGGCCGACATCGGCCCCGGTTCGCCGGTCGGCGTGGCCTTCGGCTACGGCACGAAGTTCCCCGCGAAATACCAGAAGGCACTCTACATCTGCGACTGGACGTTCGGCACGATGTGCGCCATCCATCTGGAGCCGGATGGATCGAGCTACAAGGCGGTGAAGGAGGAATTTGTCTCCCGCACTCCGCTGCCGCTGACCGACGTCACGGTCGGGAAGGACGGGGCGCTCTACTTCGCCGTGGGCGGACGTGGTGGCCAGGGCGAACTCTACCGCGTCACCTATGCCGGTTCGGAGCCGACCACTCCCGCGACGGCCCACGACACCGCTGGTGCCGACGCCCGCAAGGCTCGCCATGCCCTCGAGCAATTCCACCGGCCGGCTGCCGATCCGCAGGCGGCCATCGCCGCGGCGCTCCCGCAGCTCTCCAGTCCCGACCGCTTCCTGCGGTATGCCGCCCGCGTGGCTCTGGAACACCAGCCGATCGATCGCTGGCAGCAGCAGGCGCTGGCCGTAGCCAGTCCGCGCGGCCGAATCGAGGCGGCCATCGGCGTCGCCCACCAGGCCGAGCCAACGGCGCAGCCCGCCGTGCTTGCGGCGCTTGATGGCATCGATCTGAAGCCGCTCGACACGGCTACGATAATCGATCTCGTGCGGGCCTATCAGCTCGCCCTGATCCGGCTGGGGGCACCGGAGCCGGCCGTGGCGGAGCGGATCGCGAAGCGTTTTTCGCCGCTGTTTCCCTCAGGGGCATTCGATCTCGACCGCGAACTCTCAAGCCTCCTTGTGGCGGTGCGGGCACCGGGGATCGTGACCACACTCGTCGGCATGCTCTCGGCGAAGAGTGCCTCGGGGCAGGCGATCAACCTCGCCCCCAACGAGGAGGAACTGAAGAAGCTGATCAGCCGCAATTCCGGCTATGGCAGCGCCGTGCGGGAGTCGCTCGAGAAACGGGCCGACCTGCTGCAGGTGCACTATGCCTACGTCCTGCGGACCGTGAACGAGAAGGATGCCTGGACGATCGCCGACCGCAAGGGCTTCTTCGAATGGTGTGGCCGGGCCAGAGCATGGGCCGGCGGGATGAGCTTCCAGAAGTTCCTCAACAACATCGAGAACGACAGCCTGGTCGGCCTCTCTGAAAACGACAAACTGGCGCTGGAAACGCTCGGGGCCCGCAAGGCCTACACGCCGCCCCCGCTGCCCAAGCCCGAGGGGCCCGGCAAGGAGTGGACGGTCGACGAGGTGCTGGCCACGGCCGAGGCCCACATGGGACAAGGGGAACGCGACTTTGAACGGGGCAAGCGGTCCTTTGCCGCCGCCCGTTGCATCGTCTGCCACCGCTACGGCGATGACGGGGGCGCCAC
>CANETO010000243.1 GCA_947440895.1 Planctomycetaceae bacterium
CGAATGCTCGTCGCGCTCGACCACTACGCCCATTCAGCGGCTCCAAGCGGAGCCGGTGGCGGCGCCGGAGACACGAAGCACGCGTCCGTATCGCGGCCAGCGGACGAGCCGGCGACTGGCAGGCCGCAGGCCGCTCCCGCACCCGCCGATGCGGCGGCTCCACGGGCTTCCACCAGCGACCGAGGGGACAGCCCATGAATGCCGATCTCTCGAGTGGCGCGTCGAAGATGGCGCTGGCCATCAAGCAGCTCAACCTGAAGTGGGAGGCCGCCAGGGAAACCTGGGACGACTCCACGAGCAGGGCGTTTCACAAGGAGCACATCGAGCCGCTCCCCCCGCGGGTCAAGGAGACTCTGGAGGCCATCGGCAGGTTGGCCGAGGTGCTCGCCCGCGCCAGCCGCGACGTGAGCGACAGCCATGATTCCTGAGCCGGCCCGCCACGACCAGGCCGGTGGCTGGCGGCGGTATCGTCACACACCCAGAGCCGCGCGGCCCTCCCGTTCCGCATCCTCTGCATTCTCCGCGTCCATGTTTTCCGTATTCACTCCCACACCGTAGATGGACCTGCCTCCGTGACCCACACCGCCTACGACCGCGACCAGCTGCGTGATCAGCTCACTCGACTCCGCAAGGCTGCCGCCAGACGAAGCCAGCTCGAGCACGAGATCACCTCCGAGTACGATACGGAGACCGCGGCCGCGCGGCAGCACGCGGACGCAACCATCGCTGCCCTGGAAAAGACGTATTCCCAGGAGTCAGAAGCCACCCGCAGCGCTCATGCCGCGGTGATCGACAAATCCGATGCCGAGGCCGCCGCCGAACGATCGAAGCTCGAGACGCAGCGCAAGGGCTTTGCGTCAACGATCGATCGGACCTTCGAACAACAGACCGAGCAGCTCAAGGGCGATGCACAGTTCGAGGACAACTCCGCCAAGGAGGTCTTTAAGGACAAACGGAAAGAGCCCGGAATCACGCTGCAACGGGCCGAGAAAGGCCTGGCCGCCATCGCCGTCCAGCTTGACGAGGCCAATACCAGCAGCCTGCAGTTCCTGAAGAGCCATCGCATCACGGTGACCGCTCCCGACCCGGCCGTCGCGCCGCCGGCCGGTGTGGAGTCGCCGGGGGCTGCTGAATCAGCCGCCGGCGCAACTGCCCTTGAGACGGCAGCGGAGCCACTTCCAACAGGTGCGGACCTGCTCACGCTCCTCGAGCAACTCCGCGAGACCGTGGCCAGCCAGTCGACGGCGCTTCGCGGGCTCAGATCCGTAGCCACCGCTTTTTCCGGAGGCACAAAGGCCGCCGCGATCGTGCTCCCGCTCCTATTGGGCATCATGTCGGCAGCGGCCGCGTTCTTCTATCTGCCCGACTCTGTCGCCGCGAATGCCAATGCCAAGACGACTCTAGCCTTTCTAGCGCTGGGGGCTGTGGCGGTCGCGGGCGGCGGGCTGGGGCTCTGGCTGATCGGCCGGCTGCGTCGGGCTGCCCGCACGCAGGCGGTAGTCCGTCGGCAGGAACTCTCCCAGACCATCGACCGGACGCGTCTGTGCCTCGCGGCGAGCAAGGGCTACATCAAGAAGCGGCACGACGCCCAGATGGCCAAGCTCGACGCCACGTACGCCGAGGAGCAGAGGCAGCGGAAACAGAAGGCCGAGGCGGATCTCGCCGCCGCAGAACAGAAGCGAGACAAGCAACGCTCCGATCTCCAAGCGAAACTGACCGATGCCCTCGACAAGGTCCAGAAGAGGCTCGACGCCACGCGTGAGGCCGCCGAGAAAAAATACCCGCCACGACTGGCATCGCTCGCCCAGAACCGCACCGAACGGCTCGAGCAACTCACCAAGGAACGCGAGGATCGGCTCGCCGCGGCCAGTCACCGCCGCGACGAACGCTGGCGGGAGATGACCGACGCGTGGCGAACAGCGCGGACCGAGACGGCCGCCGTCTACGATGAGGCCACCAGCATCGACACCGCTGCATTCCAACCCTGGACGACGTTGGCATCCGACGACTGTCCGTTGCCCGTGGTGGCGCCGCCGGGACTGCGATTCGGGCAGCTCGCCCTGTCGCTCGAGAAGGTGCCGGGGGGCGTATCGTCGCGTCCTGAATTCAACGCCTTCGGTCCGGTGTCCTGGACGCAGCCAGCGACCGTTCCCTTTCCGGTGGAAGCCTCGCTGCTGATCAAGACCACCGGCGACCAGAAAGAGGTCTCGTCCGACATGATGCAGGCCCTGATGCTGCGGATCGCCAGCGGCGTGCCGGCGGGCCAGACCCGCTTCACGATCATCGATCCGCTCGGCCTCGGCAAGCAGTTCGCAGGATTCATGCACCTCGCTGATTACGACGAATTGCTCGTCACCAGCCGGATCTGGACGGAGCCGCCGCAGATCGAGCAATGTCTGGCCGATCTCACCGAGCAGATCGAACTGGTGATCCAAAAATACCTGCGGAATGAATACGACTCGATCGGCGACTACAACGCCGATGCCGAGGTGCCCGAGCCCTACCGCTTCGTCGTGGTCGCGAACTTCCCGGCCAACTTCACCGAGACGAGCGCCCGCCGGCTGGCGAGCATCGCTGCCTCCGGCGCGCGATGCGGGGTCTACACGATCGTCTCGGTCGATGCCTCACAGCACATGCCGTCGAACTTCAACGTCGCCGACATCGAGCAACACGCCACCACGCTGGTGCTCAAGGATGGCGTCTACACCTGGAACGACCCCGAGTTTGGCAAGTGGCCGCTCAGTGTCGAGCAGCCGCCGTCGGACGAGGTGTTCACCCAGATCATCCAGCGGGTCGGCAAAGCCGCCAAGGCGGCCAAGCGGGTGGAAGTGCCCTTCGACCGCGTCGCGCCCAAGGAGGAGGATTGGTGGACTGGGAGCACAGCCACCGAAGTGCTTGCTCCGCTGGGGCCGGCGGGGGCCAAGAAGCTTCAATACATGAAGCTCGGCAAGGGCACGAGCCAGCATGCGTTGATCGCCGGCAAGACGGGCTCCGGCAAGTCGACGCTCATGCACGCGTTGATCACGAGCCTGGCCCTCAACTACAGCCCCAACGAGATTCAATTCTACCTGATCGACTTCAAGAAGGGCGTCGAGTTCAAGCTCTACGATCACTACCGACTCCCGCACGCGCGGGTGATCGCCATCGAGAGCGAACGCGAGTTCGGCCTGTCGGTGCTCGAACAACTCGACCGCGAACTGAAGCGTCGCGGGGATCTGTTCCGTGAGTTTGCGGTGCAGGACGTTGCCGGCTTCCGGCAATCGGGCAACGGCGAACCGATGCCCCGCATCCTTCTCATCATCGACGAGTTCCAGGAAATCTTCGTCGAGGACGACAAGATCGCCCAGGATGCGTCACTGATTCTCGACCGTCTGGTGCGGCAGGGCCGTGCCTTCGGCATGCACGTGCTGCTCGGCTCTCAGACGCTCGGCGGCTCCTACAGTCTGCCCCGCGCCACCATGGGGCAGATGGCGGTTCGCATCGCACTGCAATGCAACGAGGCCGACTCCAGCCTGATCCTCAGCGAGGAGAACACCGCTGCCCGCCTGCTGACCCGCCCGGGTGAGGCCATCTACAATGATGCCAACGGCATGGTCGCCGGCAACAATCCGTTTCAGGTCGTGTTTTTGAACGACGAACGCCGCGAGCGGTATCTCGGCGCCCTGCGGCGGATGGCCGACCGGCGGACCGACATCCCCGCCCTGCCCCGGATGGTGTTCGATGGCAACGAGGCTGCCGACCCGGCGGGGAATGCCATGCTGGCCGAACTGCTCAGCGCCGGCACGGTGGCCGGGAAGTCCCAGACGGCGCCGCTGGCCTGGCTCGGTGACGCGATCGCCATCAAGGATCCGACGGCCGCCATCTTTCGTCGCCAGGGCGGCGCCAACCTGCTCATCGTTGGCCAGCGAGAGGATCTCGGCGTGAGCCTTCTAGCGATGTCGATAGTGAGCCTTGCCGCGGCGCACGATCCGCATCCGGGCGGTGCGCTGGGCCGCGCGGCACGGTTCGTGGTGTTCGAGCCGGCGATCGCCGATGAGAAGCCCGATATCCTGCTTGCAAACCTTGCCCCCTCGCTGCCGCACGAGACGGAACTGGTCGGTCGGCTCGGCGTCGGGGATGCGGTTCAGCGGCTGGCCGACGAGGTACGGCGGCGGATCGACGAGCAGGTGCTCGACGGTGAGGCCGTCTACGTGATCATCCGCGACCTCGCCCGCTTCCGTGAACTGCGGCGCAACGAGGGGGACTTCGGGTATTCATTCGGCGGCGACCAGAAGGCGAC
>CANETO010000244.1 GCA_947440895.1 Planctomycetaceae bacterium
GGGATCATCTGTCGACAGGCCAGCCAGCCGCGCGGTGAGCACCTCGCGGTGCGCGGCCACGTCGGCGTCGATGATGGAGTCATTGTGGGGATAGCTCGCCAGTGCCCAGACCACGATGCTCACCGCCACGATCAGCGTGCCGGCATTCTGCAGGAAGGACCAGACCGCCTCGCGGACCCGCTCCAACACGACCTCCCACCGCGGCCACCGCCAGCCGGGAAGTTCCATCACGAAGGGCTGCGGAGGTCCACGAAAGATTGTCCGCGAGAGGACGAGCGCCACCAGGGCCGCTGTCACCACGCCAACGGCATACATGCCGGCGAGCACGACCGCCGGCAGCCGCAGCCAGGAAACCCCGACGGCGACATTGGGCACGAAGGCACCGCAGAGCAGGAGATAGACCGGCAGCCGGGCCGAGCAACTCATCAGCGGCGCGACCAGGATCGTGAGGAGCCGGTCCCGCGGATTCTCGATCGTCCGCGCCGCCATGATGCCGGGAATCGCGCAGGCAAAGCTCGAGAGCAGCGGAATGAACGATTTACCGCCAAGTCCGACACCACAGAGCAGTCGGTCCATCAGGAAAGCCGCCCGGGAGAGGTAGCCGCAGCCTTCGAGGACGGCCACGAACAGAAACAGCATGGCGATCTGCGGCACGAAAACCACCACGCCCCCCACACCCGCAAGCACGCCGTCAACCACGAGCGAACGGATCGCCCCCTCCGGCAGAAGACCCTCGACCCAGCCGGTGACCGCGTCCATGCCGGCGGAGATGCCATCCATGAGCGGCGTCGCCAGCCAGAAGATCGATGAAAACATCGCGAGCATCGTGGCCACAAACACAAGCGTGCCCCAGACGCGGTTCGTGAGCAGGTCGTCGATTCGTTCACCGAGCGGACGGTGGGCCGGCGGCTGCCGGTGCACGACTCCAGCCAGCAGTTCCTCGATCCAGGCGTAGCGTGCGATCGCCTCGCGGGCGGCCGGTTCATGACGACCGTCCACCGCCGCCAGATGGGTATCGAGCCCCTGGGGCGGTAGGCGGGGTGACTTCATCACCGCCAGCACGGCGTCGCCGAGGGCCTCGATGCCCGATCGCCTGGGCGCTACCAGACGGATGACCGGGCAGGAGAGCCGGCGGCCCAGTTCCTCGGCATCGATCGTGATCCCCTTTTCGGCGGCCACATCGGAGAGGGTCAGGGCGATCACGGTCGGCAGGCCGAGGTCGAGTGCCTGCGTGGCGAGATACAGGTTGCGTTCGAGGTTGGTCGCATCCGCGACCACGACCACGCAGTCGGGAGTGGGCACGCCGGGGAACTGGCCGCGGAGCACATCCACCGCCACACGCTCGTCGGGGCTCTTCGGCACGAGGCTGTAGGTGCCTGGCAGGTCGATGAGGTCGATGGCCTGACCGCGATGGGTGAAGCGGCCAACTTTTTCCTCTACCGTCACGCCCGGGTAGTTGCCGATCCGGGTCGGAATGCCCGCCAGTGCCGAGAAGAGCGTGCTCTTGCCGGTGTTGGGATTCCCGACGAGCGCGACCACGATGGCTGCGAGGGGGCCGTCAGGCGGAGGACTCATGGTGTGCGCCGCGGAGTCACTTCGCGATGGCCACGCGGGCCGCCTCATGGCGGCGGATCGAGAGTCGATATCCGCGGAGTTCCAGTTCCAGCGGTCCGCCGAGCGGCGCCGTGCCGACCACGCGGACGTTCACGCCCGGCGTGAGGCCCATTTCCAGCAGCCGCAACGACGTGGAGTCACTTCCCGAGACGTCAGCCACGCGGGCAACGGAGCCAATGGCCACCTGTTCGAGCGACAAGGGAAACCTCCTCGGAAATCGGACGATTCTGCTGACACTACGGGCCGGACTTGATTTGAGACTGAATCTCAATCTTCTCCTAAGTGTAGAACCTTGGTGTGTCTCGGGCAACTGCTAGGCGTGCGTGGGCCCAAAAATGGCTGGCTGCGGTCTATTTATCACCGGCACCGACACCGGCGTCGGCAAAACGGCGGTGGCGGTGGCGATCGTGCGGAGTCTTCTGCAGGGGAGGAGCCTCGATGGGGGGCTGCGGGTGGGCGTCTACAAGCCCGTGGCCAGCGGCGTGGATCCCAGAGACGTCACCGAAAGCGATGCCGGGCAGCTCTGGGAGGCGGCCGGCCGGCCGCTGTCGCTCGCGGCTGTCTGCCCTCAGCTATTCATTGCCCCGATCTCGCCCCCCGCCAGTGCCCGTGCTGAGGGCCGCTGCGTCGACGAGCAACGCCTCCGCGACGGGTTTGCCGTCTGGCAGCGGGTGAGTGACATCGTGATCGTGGAAGGGGCCGGGGGGCTGTTCTCGCCACTGGCCGACACGATGCTCAATGCCGATCTGGTCCGCGATCTCGACCTGCCGCTTGTCGTCGTGGATACGCCGCGGCTGGGCGCGATCGGCCGCACGCTCGCCGTCGTGGAGGCTGCGGCCGCCCGCGGGCTGCGGGTGGCGGCGGTCGTGCTGTCGCAGGTCGAGCCGTTGGCCGGGAGCCTCGCTGAGCCCGCGAGCCCGCGAGCCATTGCCCGCGAGAGTGCCAGGCACCTGGCCGACCTGATCCGGCCAGTGCCGGTGGCAGAACTCGGCCATCACGTCACTGCGTTCACGCCCGCCATCGACTGGCACCGGCTTGCCCAACGGGCTTCCCCGTCCACGCCGTGAGCGGCGGCTGTCGCTCGAGGGCCCCATGCAGGTTTCCCCAGCCGGCACCAGTCCTACAGCTGCTCGTGAGTGGTCGCCCGCGGAAGTCAAAATCCAAAAAACTCGTTTGGCGCAGAGGTTTCCAGCCCTGACAATCGCCAGTCGACTTCTTCAGCGCCACCTCCGGTTGCCACCATGTCGCCTGCCGTTCGGCTCGTCTTCGTCCTCCATGACCACCAGCCAGTCGGCAACTTCGATGGGGTCATCGAACAGGCCTACCACGACAGCTACCTGCCACTGCTGGAACTGCTCGAACGTCATCCCGGCATTCGGCTGGCCCTCCACACCAGCGGTCCGTTGGTGGAGTGGTTCGACCGTCACCATCCCGACTACCTCGACCGCGTGGCCCGGCTGGTTGGCGAAGGCCAGATTGAAATCGTCGGCGGCGCGTTCTACGAGCCGGTGCTCGCGATGCTGCCGGCCCGTGATCGCATCGGCCAGATTCGACTGTCGACGGAGTGGCTCGAACGCCGGTTCAAGACGAAGGTGACCGGCATGTGGGTGGCCGAACGGGTCTGGGATCCGGGGATGACCCGCGACATCGCCGCCGCCGGCATCGAGTGGACGATTCTCGACGACTCCCACTTCAAGGCGGCCGGCCTCACCGACGACCAGCTCGACCGCCACTGGCTCACCGAGGGCGACGGCGCCACCCTCGCCGTCTTTCCCGTCAGCGAACACCTCCGCTATGTGATTCCCTTCGCGGCGCCTGCGGCCACGATCGACCATCTGCGGCACCTCGCCTCGCGGCGGCATGGGGCGCTCGCCGTCTTCGGCGACGACGGCGAGAAGTTTGGCGTCTGGCCCGACACGAGAAAAACCTGCTTCGACGAGGGCTGGCTGGAGACCTTCTTCGGTCTCCTCGAGGCCAACGCCGACTGGATTCAGATGTGCTTGCCATCGGAAGTGGTCCGTGAGATGCCTCCGGCGGGCACGGTCTGGCTGCCGGAATGCAGTTACCGGGAAATGATGGAATGGGTGCTGCCGCCCGAGTCGCAGCTGGCCTGCATCGAGGCGAGGAAGATCTGCGGTGCCGACCCGCGGCTCACGAGCGTGGCCAGATTCCTGCGGGGCGGCTCCTGGCGGAACTTCCGGCTGCGGTATCCGGAGGCCAACGAGATGTATGCCCGGATGATGGCCGTGAGCCGGCGGCTCGAGCGGCTCGCGGTAGCGCAGCCGCCTGCGAGTGGGCCCGCGGCCGAGGCCATCGCCGAGGCTACGCAGGCCCTCTACCGCGGGCAGTGCAACTGTGCCTACTGGCACGGCGCCTTCGGCGGCATCTATCTGCCTCATCTCCGCAACGCGATCTACCACGAACTGATCGCCGCCGATGCCGCCGCCGATCGGGCGGAGGGGAAGCGGACGCCGTGGGTCGAGGCCACGACCGACGACTACGACTTCGATGGTCGGACGGAAGTCCGCCTCTCCAGCGACGGCCTCGATGCCTGGATCGCACCGGCCCGCGGCGGCATGCTCTACGAACTCGATCTCCGCGATCAGCAGCA
>CANETO010000245.1 GCA_947440895.1 Planctomycetaceae bacterium
GCCGAGGCCTTTGCCGCGTCGTTCTCTGCTGCTTCTCCTGCAGCCGCCCTGGGCTGGCCAGCGGTGACGGCCGCGTTCGCCGTGATGGCGCTCTTCATTGTGGAGATCGCCACCTACAGACCCTATGGCGGGGCGATCGAACGGCTTGCCGCCGGAATCTTCGCCCTCGTTTTCATCGGCCTGCCGATGTCCTGCATCGTGAGCCTGCGGCTACTCTGCCGGGAAAGTATCGGCCCCGAGCAGGTCGGTCTGCACCACATGGGAATCCTGCCGTTGGTGAGCTTCGTTGCAGTGGCAAAGGCGGGCGACATTGCGGCCTACGTCGGTGGTTCGCTCCTGGGCAGGCGGCGGATGGCGCCCACGCTGAGCCCCGGCAAGACCTGGGAGGGAGCCATAGCGTCGTTGGCCGGCTCTTCCGCTGCGGCCTGGATCGTGCTTGAACTGCTGGCTGGTCATACCGCAGCGACTGGGCCCTGGGGCGGCTGGCTCGTCTTCGGGTTGTGCGTGGGGCTCGCCGCCATGGTGGGTGATCTGGCGGAATCTTTGCTCAAGCGGGAGTGCGGCGTGAAGGACTCCGGCCGGTCGCTGGGCGGCATGGGCGGGTTTCTCGATCTCATCGACTCGCTCCTCTTTGCCGCCCCTGTCGCCTGGTTGTTGTGGGTGCTCGGCGGGCGGTGAATAGCCGCTTTTTCGCGGGAAATAGTCTGGATTGGGCGAGTCTGCTCCCGCGCAGGTATACTCCAGGCATTGTTTCGTTCACCCCAAGACCGTTGGCGTGCCATGCGCCACGGGCTTCGATGTCCCGCACGTCTATCGCGGTTGTCGATTCGAAGCGGCTTGTTGCCGTCTTTGGGCCGAGAGACCAGCATCTCCGCAGGATCCGGTCCGCCCTCGGGGTAGGCGTGTCGGCCCGCGATGACTCGATTCAGATCGAGGGCGAAGAGGCGGCGGTGCTCCGCGCTGCTGAAATCTTCGAGCAACTCGATCGTATCGCCAGGGAACATGGGGCGGTCGAGGTGGCCGACGTCACCGAACTCCTCTCGGCTGCAATGGGCGCCTCGCAGGCGGTGCCACGCGACCCGATCGAGGTGCACCGTCCGGACAAGCAGGTGCAGCCCCGATCGCCCGGTCAGGCCGCCTACGTGAAGGCGATCCGCGAGCACGACGTCGTCGTCTGCAGCGGTCCAGCCGGAAGTGGCAAGACTTTCCTCGCCGTCGCCATGGCGGTGTCGGCCCTGCGAACGGAACAGGTCCGCAAGATCGTGCTCGTGCGGCCCGCCGTGGAGGCGGGGGAGAACCTCGGTTATCTCCCAGGTGACCTGCAGGCCAAGATCAATCCCTACCTGCGGCCGCTGCTCGATGCCCTGCGGGACATGATGGATTACGAACACCTCAAACGGCTTCAGGAGCAGGACGTCGTCGAGATGGTCCCGCTCGCCTACATGCGGGGCCGCACCCTGAACAATGCCTTCATCATTCTCGACGAGGCGCAGAACACGACCGTCGCCCAGATGAAGATGTTTCTCACGCGACTGGGGGTCGGTTCCAAGATGGTCATCTCCGGCGACACCACCCAGATCGATCTGCCGTCCAACCGGCGCAGTGGGCTGGTCGATGCGATGGAGCGACTGGAACGCGTGCGGGGCTGCGGCCGGGTCCAGCTTGCTGGGGTTGATATCGTCCGTCACCCGCTCGTGCAGCGGATCGTGGAGGCCTACGCAGACTGAAATTCCCATGGCGATCGCTCCCTCCTCCTATCGTCGTCGCATCAAGCGAGGGTCCTCCGTCGAGTTGCCCCATGGCTTCTGGGGCACGCTCTTCGAGAATGTTTCGCGGTCGGATGTGCTGCTGCGGCTGGCGATCTGCTTCGGCGCGGGGCTGATGCTGCTGATGCTGATGCACGGCTGGACGGAGCCGTTTCCGTTTCACGCGGGGATGGTGCCGCCCCGGGGAATCGTGGCCCGGGTGCCCTTCGAGAAACCCGACGCGGAGCGGACCAGAACGGCACAAGAACGGGCCGCCGCCCAGGTGCGGGTGGTCTATTCGCAGGACAAGGCTCCGATCGATCGGCTCCGCGATGGCCTCAAGAACCGCATCGCGGAGATTGCGGCCGCGGAGTCGGTCACGTCGTCATCGCGGGCCGCGTGGCTGGAGTTTGCCCCAGAAGCGGCTCCGGTCATCGACGCCTTGGCGGCCGCCGCCGACAAGAAGGCGGTTCGCGAACCGCCGCTGGCGCCGGAGCCGCCGGATGACCAGTCTTCGACAGAAACGGCAACGGTCGAGGCGACCGCCGATGCCTCGCCGACCAGCACCGACGACACACCTGCGGTGCCGGCCGGCGACGGGTCCCCCAAGCCTGCTGAGCAACTCGACAAGCGGGTGGTCGAGGCCGGGCAGGATTTCCAGAGATTTCGGGCCCGAATCGACACGAAGGAACGTTTGCTCGAGTGCGAAAAGGCGATCGATCGCAGTTTTGCCGACCTCGAAAACACCGGCGTGCTCGAGAAGATCCAGCACGGCATCGACGAGGGCAGCCAGACGGAGATAGACGTTCATCCCCTGGGGAATCCCAGCGAGATCACGCGGGCTCAGGTCGCCGATGTTCTTCTGGGCGAGGCGAAGGTCCGGCTGCGGACAAGGCTCGACGAGGAGATTGGCGAGGGACCGCTGGCCAGCCGGGTCTTTGCGTGGATCGAGGAGCGGCTGCCGGGAACGCTCGAGATCGACCGCGACGCGACGGCACGCGCGAAGAAGGAGGCGATTGAGAAGACGCCCCAGCAGTTCGTCCGCTATGCGGCCGGCGACCTGCTGGCCGACGCCGGCACGCCGATGCATGCCGACAGTGTCCAGCTGCTCGCTCGGGAGCACGAAGAATATGTCCGGCAGCAGGATGTGCGGCAGCGGATTGGCCGGGCACTGTCGCTGTTCGGCTTGTTCGCGGCGATGTTCGCCCTGTCAGGGTTCTACATTCATCTCCACCACCGCGAGGTGCTCGATGATCTCGGCCACGTGGCGACGTTGGTGGGGCTTTCCGCGGCGACCATCGTGCTCTGTCTGGTGTCGGCCGGCGAGGCGTGGCGGGCGGAGATCCTCCCGCTCCTTGTTTTCGCCATGACCGTGGCGATCGCCTTTGACGAGGATCTGGCCCTCCTGCTGGCGGCGGAGGTGGCGCTTGTCGTGGTGATTGGCCTCGGTCGCGGCCTGGCCGACTACGTCACACTGACCGCGGCCTCCGCCGCGATGGTGTTCTGGATGGGACGGATCCGCAGCCGCAGCAAGCTGATCTACGTGGGCCTCTGGGCCGCCGCTGTCGTGATTGCGACGCAAATCGGCGACAATCTCCTCGAGGAGCGGCCATTCGACATGCAGCTGCTCTACGAGGCCGGACGGACCGGCGTCTGGACGCTCCTGGCAGGTTTCCTGATGACGGGACTGCTGCCGTTCATCGAACGTTCCTTCGGCGTGCTCACCGATCTGAGCCTGCTGGAGGTGGGGGACGTGGCCCATCCGCTGCTGCAGGAACTCGTCCGCCGTGCCCCGGGCACCTACAACCACTCGATCAATGTGGCGAGCATCGGGGAGGCTGCGGCCGAGGCGATCGGCGCCCGCGGCCTGCTCGTGCGTGTGGGAGCCTATTTCCATGACTCCGGCAAGATGCTCAAGCCGGCCTACTTCATCGAAAACCAGGGGCAGGAGAATCGGCACGAGTCGCTCGTGCCGGCGATGAGCACTCTGATCATCATCGCCCACGTCAAGGAGGGGGTGGAACTCGCGCGGCAATACAACCTCCCGCAGCCGATCGTCGACATCATCGCCGAGCACCATGGCACGACGCTGGTGGAGTATTTCTACCGACGGGCGACGGCGCTCTCGCAGACCGACCCAAACGGCACGGAGATCGACGAACAGAACTACCGCTATCCAGGGCCCAAGCCGAGTTCGCGGGAGTCGGCCGTGTTGATGCTGTCCGACGCCGTCGAAAGCGCCAGTCGTGCCCTCACAGAGCCGACACCGGCCCGGATTGCGAGCCTTGTCCACGATCTCGCGATGAAGCGGTTGCTCGACGGCCAATTCGACGAATGCGGTCTGACGCTCGAAGAACTCGAACTCATCGAACGCAGCCTGGTCAAGAGCCTGACGGCCGTCTACCACGGCCGCGTCAAATATCCCGATCAGAGGACGGCCTAGTGTCTCGACTCCGCGGCCGCGTCTCCCCCAA
>CANETO010000246.1 GCA_947440895.1 Planctomycetaceae bacterium
CCGGGCCTACAACCCGGCCTTCGATGTCACCCCGGCGCGGCTGATCACCGGGATCATCACCGAACACGGCGTCATCCAGCCCGTGACCCGCGAGAACGTCCTCAAAATGGTGCCAGCCACCAAATCTCGGTCGCCAAGGTAAGCTGGGGTGGTCTGGCGTGCTGGTCACGCCCGCCGATCGGGCGTGACCGGTCATTGCACCACCAGCCCGAGATGCACCCTTGGTTCTATCGTTCATCCCCAAGATCGCGATCGTTGGCCGGCCGAACGTCGGCAAGTCGACCCTCTTCAACTGGCTCGTCGAGAAACGGATCGCGATCGAGGACCCGACAGCGGGCGTGACACGGGACAGGCTCGTGCAACGGCTCTCGCTAGAGGGCCGGACGGTCGATCTGGTCGACACCGGCGGTATGGGCTTCGATGATCCCGACGGCCTCACCGCCCGCATCGATGCCCAGATCGAGGCAGGCCTGGGCGAGGCCGCGGTCATCCTGTTCGTCGTCGATGTCCGCAGTGGTCTGGTGGCGGACGATCACGAGGTTGCCGCCCGCGTTCGCCGCATCGGCGTGCCGGTGCTGCTCGTCGCCAACAAGGCCGACGACGCCAAACTCGACAACCATGCCCACGAGTTTGCCGCGCTCGGTTTCGGCGAGCCGCTGATCGTGAGCGCCCGGCAGCACCGCAACCGTGAGACACTTGTCGAGGCGGTTCTCGCCCGTCTGCCCGAGACGGCCGCCGGCGTCGAGGAGCCCTCTGCAGAACTCCCTGAGATGAAGCTGGCGATGGTCGGGCGGCGGAACGTGGGAAAGAGCACGTTCGTGAACAGCCTGGCTCAGGAGGAGCGGGTGATCACCAGCCCGGTGGCGGGGACGACCCGCGACTCGGTCGACGTGCGATTCGAGGTGGACGGCCATTCCTTCCTCGCGATCGACACGCCCGGTCTGCGGCGGTCGAAGAGCCGTACGACCGACATCGACTTCTACTCCACCCATCGGGCGCAGCGGAGCATCCGCCGCGCCGACGTCGTGCTGCTGTTCTTCGACGCCTCGGAGCCCGTGGGCCGTGTCGACAAGCAGCTCGCCGACACGATCATGGAGGAGGCAAAGCCGGTGGTGTTCGTGGTCAACAAGTGGGATCTCTATGCGGGGGACGTCGAACGCGGCGAGTGGGCCGACTACCTGAGGGACACGTTCCGCACGATGCCCTGGGCGCCGGTGGCGTTTGTAACGGCGACCAGTGGCCGGAATGTCAAAGCGGTGGTCGATACGGCCCAGCGGCTCTACCGGCAGAGCCACGAGCGGGTGCCGACCGCCAAGCTCAACACGATCATGCGAGAGGCGATCGATGCCAATCACCCACCGGCCGATCCCCGCGGCCGGCCGGTACGAATCTACTATGCGACCCAGGTGGAGACGGCGCCGCCCACGATCGTGCTCTCGACGAGCGCGCCAAAGAGCGTGTCGGAGGGCTACAAACGCTACCTCGTCGGTGCCCTTCGCAAGACGACGCCCTTTCGCGAGGTGCCGATCCGCCTCTATGTCCGTGGTCGCACGACGGATGCGAAGGACGAGTAGAGCGCCGCTGACGCACGAGTCGCGTTCTCCACGGTCTGCCTCAGGTCTTTCACGAGCGCCACCTGACGGTCGGTGAACGGCACCGCACCGGTGAGCAATCCTGGATCTTCCGTCTCCTCAGGCACGAGCCTCCGCACGATCTCGGTGGCGAGTTCCGCGATGCCGGCCCCAGTGACGGCACTCGTCCAGATGGCATCCGTCCGGGATTCCGGGCCGCGTTCTTCGACCTGATCGGTCTTCGAAAAAACGAGCAGCTCGTTGGGTGCGAGTTGCTTCACTCGGCCGTCCTTGAGCTGCCGTCCATCGATGACGCGGATGACGAGATCGGCGGTCGTGCAGGCCGACACCGCTCTCGCGATCCCTGCGCGTTCGATGCCGGTCACCTCACTCTCACTGACGCCGTCCTCCCGCACTCCGGCCGTGTCGACAAGGTCGACTTCCCAGCCGTCGAGGACGACCCGCGTCTCGAGGAGATCACGCGTGGTGCCAGGCTCGGGTGACACGATGCTCCGCGTGTACCCGGCCAACGCGTTGACGAGGCTGCTCTTTCCGGCGTTCACGCGGCCTGCCAGCACGACTCGCCACGGTCGCGTCAGTCGCAGGCCGACCCGTGCCGCCCGGATGAGCCGATCGAGGGCAGCACCGGCGTCGGCCAGAGCGCCGGTTGCCAGCAGGCGTTCGATCCGGTCGCATTCTCGCTGCATTTCCCCCGCCAGCTGCCGCGCCACGATCGCGGCTGCTTTCCGGCCGCCGATGCCGGCCAGTGCTTCGCGGGCCTCCCATTCAGTCTCTGTCATGTCTCCGGCCCGTAGCCACACCGGCCACGTCTGCCGCACCACCCCGAGCCGCTCGAGGCTCGTGATCACAGCCTCCGCCGCAGCGAGCCCGCCATGGCAGTGGATTTCGAGAGCATCGGCGTTCCGGCGGACGACGACCAAATCTTCGCCCGGCCCATCCAGACAGCTGCGCCACAAGCCAAATACAACCGCTCCATCGGGGCGGTCCAAGAGTGGCCCGGCACCGCGGGGCGAAAAGAGTGGCGAGACGAGTTGAACGGCTCCTGGCCCCGCCACGCCCACCACGGCGAGGGCACCACGCCCCACTGGCGTCAGCAGTGTGGTCCGGATACAGCCCGGCCCCACTGGCCGTTCGTCCGTGTGATGGCTAGAACCCTCCGGAGTGATCATCCCTGTACCGTTCACGGAGTCTGCAGCCATGGCCGACTGGATCGAGGAAGGTTCGAAGGCGCCCGATTTCACGCTGCCCACGCACGACGGCACGAAGCTGAAACTGTCGAGTCTCAAGGGCGTGCCGGTCGTCCTCTATTTCTACCCCAAGGATGACACCCCTGGGTGCACAACGGAGGCCTGCGGTTTCCGCGACGCCAAGGCAAAGCTCGCCAAGCATAAGGCCGTGGTGCTCGGGGTGAGCCCCGACGGCCCGGAGAGCCACGAGAAATTCAGGCAGAAATACGGACTGTCGTTCACGCTCCTGGCCGACACCGACCACAAGGTCGCCGAGAAGTACGGAGCCTGGCGGGAGAAGAATATGTATGGCAAGAAATCGATGGGGATCGCGCGCAGCACGTTCATCATCGACGCCACCGGAAAGGTGGCCAAGGTCTTCAAGGCCGTGAGGGCGAACGGACACGACGAGCAGGTGCTGGCGGCCCTGGCTGATCTAGCGTAGCTGGCATAACCGTCACCATCTGACGCCAGAGACCGCGGGAATACCCACGGGCAGCCGGTTCAAGCCGGCCGTCGCGGCCGCGGGCTGCATACTTACCGGCCGGCTCGGTGAGCCGGTCACAAGGAGCAGCATGCAGTCATTTCTCGCCAAGTGTGCCGCATTGGGGATCGTGGCCGGAGGGTTTACGCTCACGGGCGACGTGGGGCGGCTCGCGGAACGCGGCCAGCGGCTCCTCGATGCCCAATCGGTACCGTCGGAGACCCCTCCTGCGGAGCCGCCCGCGGCTGTCGCGGCAGCCGCTCCAGCCGTCGTCAGCGACCCTGCGCCTGCGGTCGTCACGCCGGAGGTGCCCCCAGTTCGTGCCCCGCAGCTCGACGCACCCCTGGGACGGGCCGTCGCGGTGCCGACACCGCCAGCCCACGGCCCAGACATTCTTGATCTGCGTCCGCTGGCCGCCGGCAGCCGTGTGCTCGTCTGGGTGCGACGGCAGGGGGCCGCGAGCCGAGGCAGGTCGATGGATCTGATCGCGCTCGACCTCATCGATCCGCAGAGCGGCGAAGCCCTGGAGCATCGCCACGCCGCTATGACCCACGGCGGCGAGTCAGCGACCGTCCACGCGGCCCCGCGCCGGGTGGTGATCACCCTCGACTCCCGCGGTCGGCTTGCCAAGGGCATGGTGCTCCGGCTCGCGCCGCTGCATGGCGTGAACGGCCTCGGCACCGAGGAATCCCTCGGCGAGGTGCTGGCTATCGACGTCCAGGGGCGGTGAAGCCGTCCAGCCGGCTCAGGCTTCGCCGGAGGTTTCCTGAGCTTCGCGATCGCTCGACCAGCCGACCCGTTTCTTGGAGAGGCCGATCTTCCGCTCGTCGGTGTCGACGCGGAGGATCTTCACTTCGAGAGGATCCCCCACCTTCACGACCTCTTCGGCGTTCTCGATCTTGTCTTCCG
>CANETO010000247.1 GCA_947440895.1 Planctomycetaceae bacterium
AATCGCTCTGGCGCGATGACCATCCCGCCGGACTGTCGTGGCATGTTGTCGACACGCCGGCCGCGTCTCTCGACGACCTCCTGCAGGCACCGGTATTCTGGCTGTCGGGCCGCGATGCCTTCAATCTCGGCCCCGATGCGGGCGGCCGTCTGCGTCGCTACATCGACGAGGGCGGTTTTATCTTTGCCGAGGCGTGCTGCCCGGCGAGCGGCGAATTCGATCGACGGCTGCGGCAGCTCGTCGGCGAAATCTTTCCCGAACCGGAATACCAACTGCACCTGTTGCCTCCGGAGCATCCGGCATGGCATGCGGAACAGATCGTTCCGCCTGAGTTGCATCGGCCATTGCTGGGAGTCGACTACGGCTGTCGCACCTGCCTGATCTATGCGCCACCGTCGGATGGGCCCGCGAACGAGGCCGCGATGCCGAGCCTCTCCTGCCTCTGGGAGATCGGCGGCGCGTCGAGCCGAGCCCTGCCAGAGGGCATCCGCCGCGAGGTGGATGCGGCGCTTGCCATTGGCACGAACGTCATCGCCTACGCCACCAACCGGGAGCTGAAACGGAAGGACGAGCTGTTTGCCCTCGACCGCGAGACTCCCTCAGAACCAGATGCCTTCGAGCGGGGCCAGATCGCCATCGCGAAGCTCAAGCACTCCGGGATGTGCGATGCGGCACCGGCGGCGCTCGCCAATATTCTCCGCGCGGCGGCCCGCGAGCTCGGCATTCGTGTCGATGACACGCCGAGCCAGATCGATCCCGCCGATCCAGCGCTGTTCAACTACCATCTGGTCTTCATGCACGGCCGACAGGGCTTCGCCTTCGACGGCACGCGGCGGGAGCGGCTGAGACAGTTTTTGGAGCGGGGCGGCACGCTCTTGGCTGACAGTGTCTGCGCGTCCCCGGCCTTCACGACAGCCTTCCGCGCCGAGATCGCCACGCTGCTCCCGACCCACAAGCTCGAGGAGATTCCGACGGATGACCCGATCTACACCGCGGCCGCCTACGGTGGCTACGACATTCGCGAAGTAACGCTCCGCGAGCCAGCCGGGGGCGACGGCCCGATGAACGTTCGAAAACGGCAGGTGCCGCCGAAGCTGGAAGGCGTACGCATGGGAGATCGATGGGTCTTGATCTTCTCCCCCTACGATCTCTCCTGCGCCCTGGAGAAACAGAACTCGATGGAGTGCACCGGCTATGGAAGGGACGACGCCGAGAAGATCGCCCTCAACGTGCTGCTCTATTCCTTAAATCAGTAATCTCACTGGTCGGAATCGCTGCTGCTGCCACCCGTCAGGTAGCTGGCGTAGTAGAGCAGCGTCAGCACGCTCTGGAGCGTGGCGGCCACGTAGGTCCAGGCCGCCGCGTTGAGCACGTTGTTGACCGACGACATCGAGCCGGTCGGCACGATGCCGAGCCCAACGAGCTGCGCCTTCGCCCGATTGCTGGCGTCGATCTCGACGGGAAGGTTCACGAGTTGGAAGAACACCGTGGCCCCGAACAGCGCGATTCCAAGCCAGGCCACCGGCTTGAGGGCCATCGCCAGACCGATCATGAACACGATCAGACCGAAGCCGCTGCCGAAGTTCGCCACGCCGACCGCAGCATTGCGAAGCGACATCATCGAATAGCCCTGATGATCCTGCAGGGCGTGGCCCGCCTCGTGTGCCGCGATGCCGACGGCCGCCAGCGACCGGCTGCCGTAGACATTCTCCGAAAGGCGGAGCACCTTCGTCTGCGGATCGTAGTGGTCGGTGAGCTGGCCCGGCACCGACTCGATTTCGACTTCGGTGGCGCCGGCCGAGTCGAGGATGTGGCGGGCAGCGGCCGCTCCAGAGAGTGGCGACGGCTCCTGGGAAGCCGCCGCAAACGAGGAATGCACCCGCCACTGGGCCCACATGGCCAAGAGCATGGCCGGGGCAATTGCCAACATGTACATCGGGTCAAAATAGAAGAACGGCATGTTTCCTCGACTGCTTCTGAATATTTTGGACGCGTGTGGCCCTGGGGCGTTCGCCACGGAAGTATTCTAGCAGCGGTCCAGTTCAGCGGACCGTTCCCCCACCCCGACACCACACGTTCGCATCGTCCATGGAATCCCTTTACGCAGTCACCCACCCCGCTGTTCGAACTCGACTCCAACCGTCACCGCCAGCCGTACTCTGTGCCGTATTCCTGGCTCTGGCCGGGCTGGCAGGCTGCCTGACGACCGGCTGCAGTCAGCGGGCCACAGCCACGACTTCCGGGAACGGAGGAGCCGCCGCCATGGCCACGCCGATCGACCGCCGTGCGCTCTGCCGGCGGATCGATGCCGTGCTGGCCCATGCCCGGGATGACCGTCGGCTGGATGCGTCTGTGCACGGTGCCTGGCAGGTGGTGCACGGCATTCTGGCGTTCGGCCGCGACTTTCCCCTCCGCCACGACGGTACGGAGTCGGCGGCGCTCGACTACCTGCTCGACGGCGGCAGGCTGACTGGCTGGGTCCTCCGGGCTGGCTCGCCGGGCGTGGTGGCTGTGGTCGAAGAGGGCTCCACGACGGGCCAGGGCCATCCGGACCAGTGGCTCGGCTACCTGTCGCAATGTGGACGGCAGGGACTTCCCCGCGACACCGGGCTCATAGTCGGCAACAAGGCGTTCACCGTGAACGATCTGCTCGTGCAGGCGCAGGCAGACATCCGTCCTGGTCAGGAGGCAACCTGGACACTGATGGCGCTCTCCGCCTACCTGCCTCCCGATGCTGCCTGGACGGCCAGTGATGGCAGGGCATGGACCACGGAGAAGGTCGTGCAGATGGAGGCCGATGCCGATCTCCTCACGAGCGCCTGCGGCGGTGCCCATCGTCTCTACGGACTGGTGGCCGCTCTCAAGAACTATCGTGCCGCCACCGGCCGCACACCCGATCAGCTTGCCGGCGGGTGGGCGGCGGCAGCGGACGTGATCGACGAATGCGTCGACCGCGCCCGCCGGTTTCAGCAGGCCGACGGCAGTTTTTCGATTCACTCTTTCGAGCGGTCCGGCACCTCGGCCGACGTGTTCGCCAGGCTGTCGGCGACCGGCCACATCTTCGAGGTGCTGAGTCTGTCGCTCGATGATGAGCGGCTCGCGGAGCCCTGGGTGACCCGCGCCGCCGACCGGCTGGTCACGATGCTCGAACAGACGGCCGACGTGGACGTGGAATGCGGCTGTCTCTACCACGCCGCCCACGGACTGCTGCTCTACAGAGACCGCGTCTGCGGCGCTCCTGAATGACTCTCTGTTCAGCTCTTTGGGGAATGGTAGGCAGCTCGTGCATGGCCTGATTTTCTTCTATCTCCAGAAATTCGCCGATGTTGCAGCGGCCGGCAGCACCTCCTGGAAGGGCATTCGGTCGAACGTCACCACGTCGGCTAGCCGCTTCCTACCAGCGGGCACCTATCCGGATGCCGATGCGGTTGCCATTCTGTCCGCGATCGCCGATTCGACTGGCCGGCCCCTGCCTACCGTCCTGGAGGAGTTTGGCCATTACCTCGCACCGCATCTTTTGAAGGTGGCGACGCCGGTCATCGACCCCTCGTGGCGGACGCTTGATCTGATCGAACACACCGAGGCGATCATCCATGCGATGATCCGCACCACGAATCCCGACGCCTCCCCACCGACACTGGAGACGATTCGCCAGAGCCCGAACGAACTCCATCTCGTCTATAGTTCCGCGCGGCGACTGTGCCCGCTGGCCACCGGACTGATGCGTGGCATCGCGGCCCACTACGGCGAAACCATCACGATCGAGGAGCCGAGCTGTTTCCAACGGGGGGATCCGTTCTGCTCGTTTGTGATCGAGCGTGTCGCCGTCGACCCCGCCGCACCGCAATCCCTGTTCGCCGACACCATCGTGTTCCCATCACCGGCGGACGATCCGGTGCAGAACACGCCGCCCACGATGATCGGCGGCTACAAGGTGCTCGATACCATCGGCCGCGGCGCCATGGGGCAGGTCTATCTCGCCGTAGACGACCGCCTCGCGCGTCGGGTGGCGCTCAAGGTGATGCACCCGACACGGGCGCAGGATCCCGTGTCCAGGCGGCGATTCCTCCGAGAGAGCCGCGCGACCGCCGCCATCGAGCACCCGCACGTGGTCACGATCCATCAGGTTGGCGAGCACCGGCAGGCCGGCGACCCGATGGGACTGCCCTATATCGTCATGCAGTGTCTGCACGGCGACACAC
>CANETO010000248.1 GCA_947440895.1 Planctomycetaceae bacterium
AAAAACCTCGTCGCACAGATTGAGTCCAAGGAACTCTCGATCCAGACCGAGCGATCCTGGGCCGCGCCTTGGCCGTCGATCCGCGTCAACTACCGGAATCTCGCCACGGTGCATCTGCGGATCGCGAAGGCCGATTGGCAGGGCCGGCTGGCAGCCGGAAAACCCCATGCGGGGTGGCTGGACGACACCGATCGAAAGGCAATCCTCAGCCTGGCAGCCGTGCGCGAGCGGCAGATCGACCTGCCCGCGACCGACGACTACCGGCAGCGGCACGAAGACATCGCCGTGGGCACGATCCTCGACGCGACGTCGCTCGAGCCTGGTCCCTACTGGGTGATCGCCAGCCACAAGGCCGACTTCGGCGACAACGACAACACCGTGCACGTGGCACTGGTCTGGGTGACGAAGCTGGGAATTGTCTCGGAACAGCAGCGGCAACTCTTTGGCACGACGGCAGGCGGCCAGTTGCGCGGCCCCGTAGCCGGCCATGTCGTCGACCTGGCATCGGGCGAACCGGTGACCGGTGCGAGCGTGCAACTGTTCGTCCGCGAACAGCAGGGCAACCACCCGCAGCGTTTCAAGAGCGCTGGCAGCAGCACGACCGACAAGGACGGCCGCTATGAACTGCCTCTGGAACAGGGCCGTGAATATGTCCTGCTGGCCTCGGCTACTGTCGACGGACAACAGCAACAGGCTACCACCGAGGCGACCAGCTTCTGGCAAAACGTGCAGCCCGATGTGCAGTCGTCGATCGTGCTCGTCACCGATCGCGGCATCCACCGGCCAGGCCAGATCGTCTTCTACAAGGGGATCGCCTGCGCCAGCAACTTTTCCACGGGAACATACGGTGCGGTCGACAACCGGGAGATCGACGTGATCTTCCGCGACTCAAACGGCCGCGAGGTGGCGAAGGCCCGGCACACCACAACCGCCAACGGGTCATTCAATGGGAATTTTCCGATTGCGACCGGGGCACTGCCAGGTCAGTGGTCGATCGCGGCCCAGGCTACCGGTCCCGACGGTTTCTCGGGCGGCGTGGGCGTCCGGGTCGAGGAATACAAGCGACCGAAATTCCTCGTGACGCTGGCCGCTCCCGAGAAATCGGTGCCGCTCGGCGGCACCGTGGTGCTCTCTGGCACGGCCACGACCTACACGGGCGTGTCGGTCGCCGACGCAAAGGTCCGCTGGCAGGTGGAGCGATCGGCCCGCTGGCCGATCTGGTGCCGCTGGTTCTTCCCGGGCCTGCCCTTTGACAGCGGCAGTCAACGAATCGCGCGCGGCACGGCGGTCACCGATGCCAATGGCGTCTTCGCCATCTCCTTCCCCGCACAGGCCGACCGCAGCGTGCCGAAGGAGTCGCTGCCGGTCTTCACCTATCGTGTCGTCGCCGACATTACCGACCAAAGCGGCGAAACGCGAAGCGACGAGCGGAACGTGAGCGTTGGCTACACCGATATCGAGGCGTCGCTCTCGACCGAGGCCTGGCAGGCCACCGCCGCTGATGGAAAGCCAGTG
Source organism: Planctomycetaceae bacterium (assembly GCA_947440895.1). Lineage (GTDB taxonomy): Bacteria > Planctomycetota > Planctomycetia > Pirellulales > UBA1268 > CAMCQY01. The sequence goes on from CANETO010000248.1 coordinate 1,516, forward strand.
GCTGTCGCGATCACGCTCACCACGACCACGCTCGACGGTCAGCCTCACACGGCTGCGGGCATGCTCACTGTCAAAAGGCTCGTGCAGCCGGCGGAGGTCGATAGCGGCGATTTTTTTGAGGCTTCAACCCGGCCCATGCCAAGGCCCAGCCGCCGAGGCCCGGGCCGGGCGGCCGTCCGACCATCGCCACAGCCGCTGCCGCCGAATCCCGCCGATCCCGAGACCTGGGCCATCGGCGAGGCCGTGATGGCGGAACAGGTATCGACCGACAAGGCCACCGGAAAACGTGTGGCCACTGCCAAGCTCCCGGCGGGCATCTACAAGGCGGTGTTCGAGATTCCGGCAGCCGGTGACGTGCCGGCGGTGAAGGCAGAGCGGCTGATCGAGGTGATCGATCCACTGGCTGAACGCTATGGCGTGAAGCGGGCTTTCGTAATGAAGTCGCAGCAGCAGGAGATTGAACCGGGCAGGGATTTTTCCGCGGTCCTCGGCACCGGCTATGGAACCGGTCGCGTGTACGTCGAGATCTCGCAGGCCGGAAAAACCCTCAACCGCTTCTGGACCGCGGCAGGCCGAACGCAGTGGCCTGTCAGCATGAAGGTCGGGGACGAACACCGCGGTGGATTCACCGTACGGGCGTGGATGGTCCGCGACGGCCGGCTCCACGTGGAGACGCAGACGGTCGACGTGCCCTGGACCAACAAGAAGCTCGCCGTCACCTGGGAACGGTTCACGCGGCGACTGGAACCGGGGGCGAAGGAGGTCTGGCGGGCGAAGATTGCAAGCGCTACCGATCCGGTGGCAGGCCCGGCTGTTCCGGCAGTCGCCGAAATGGTGGCCACGCTCTACGACCAGTCGCTTGACGCACTCAGCCCACACCAGTGGCCAACTGAGGGTCTGATGGGGCTCTTTCGCCGCGAGTCGAGCTGGCTGAACCTCGGCTTCACGAACAGCGGCGTGTCGTTTCAGCATCTCATCGGGCAGTTCACGAGCCGCGATGCAGACGTGCCGGGGATGACCTTCAGCGTACTCCGCGAGCCATTCGGTTCGCCGGTCGGCGGCGAGTTCGGCTTCGGCGGCCACCGAATGATGAAGGGAGCCAGGATGCTCGGCAGGGAGGCTGTCCCCATGGCCATGTCGGCGGCGCCGGCCGAAGCATTGGCCGCTGACGGCGCGGAGCGGGAGAACGTGTCTTTAGCCCGCGTCGCCGCCGACCAGACCAGGCCAACCGGCGGGCCCGGTGACCCTGCGGCACCGCCAGCGGCCACCGCCCCGCCGCCCCCGCGGAAAAACCTCGTCGAGACGGCCTTCTTCCTGCCAGCGCTCACGTCCGACAAGGAGGGCAGCCTCACGATCGAGTTCACGCTCCCTGACACGCTCACTACCTGGCAGTTCAAGGGACTCGCACATGATGCCACGCTTCGCAGCGGAACGATCGTCGATAGCTGCGTGTCTGCAAAAGACCTGATGGTGGAACCGGTCGTGCCCAGATTTCTCCGCGAAGGGGACGTCGTGCAGATTCCGGTGAAGGTGAGCAACAGGTCGACCGGTCGACTCAGCGGCAGCGTGACGTTCTCCCTGGCCGACGCCCGGACCAACGACTCGCGGGACGGTCTCGTCGACGGCCCGCGTGAACTGCCCTTCGATCTCGCGGCCGGTGAATCGAAGCCGGTTGTCTTCACCGTGAAGGTGGTCGACGGTACCGAGACGCTCCGCTATCTCGCCACCGGCTCGGCTGGCAGGGCGGCCGACGGCGAAGAGGCGTTTCTTGTCGTGCTGCCGCGCCGCGTCCTCGTCTCCGAGAGCGTGCCCGTGACGCTCGCGGGCCCTGGCGAACGGAAGGTGTCGCTCGACCGGCTCGTCAAGAGTGCGGGCAGCGACCTCCAGAGCCAGTCGCTCGTCGTGCAGGCCACGTCGAACCCAGCCTGGTATGCCGTGCTCGCACTGCCATCCCTGATGGAGCAGACCGACGAGAGCGTCGAGACGCTCTTCACGCGGATCTACGCCAACAGCCTCGCGCGGCATCTGGCGACGAGCGATCCGCGAATCGCCAGGGTTTTTGAACAGTGGAAGGGGACCGATGCCCTGACGAGCCCCTTGGACACGAATACGGAACTCGTCACGACACTCTTGGCGGAGACGCCATGGGTCCGCGACGCGGTCGACGAAGGGGAGTCGCGAGCCCGGATCGCACTGCTCTTCGATGCGACCCGTGCCGACAACGAGACGCAGGCTACCCTCAACCGACTGGCTTCGCTGCGGAACGGCGACGGTGGCTGGCCATGGTTTCCCGGCGGATCGACCTGTGACTCTGTCACGCTCGGCATTCTGGCCGGGTTCGGCCGGCTCCGGGCCGCGGGCGTGGCGCTCGACAACCAGCCCGCGCTCTCCACGATCCCCTGGCTTGATGGCCGGCTTGTCGAGGAGAGGCGTCGCGCAGAAAAGCTCTGGGACGGCAAGCAGGACGACGTCGTGCTGACACCGATCGGCGTCTCTGCCCTGTACGCGCGGAGCTTCTTCACAGCCGATGCACCGCCACAGGGCGAAGCCGCCGAGGCGATCCGCTGGGCGTTTGACATCGCGCGAAAGTCGTGGATGAAGCTCGATGCCCGGCTCACACAGGGGCAGCTCGCCATCGCGCTCTTTCGTTCGGGCGACAGGCCGACGGCGCTATCCATCA
>CANETO010000249.1 GCA_947440895.1 Planctomycetaceae bacterium
CCGCAGGCTCAATTCGCAGACCTCGTCGAGTACGGCACGATTGTTCTCGCCGTCGATCCGCAACGCGTAGACGACGTTCTCGTAAATGCTCATCGGAAACGGATTGGGCTTCTGAAACACCATGCCCATCCGCTTCCGCAATTCGATCACGTCCATGCGGGGGTCGTAGATCGAGTCGCCATTGAGACGCATGTCGCCGGTGATCCGCACACTCTGAACGAGGTCGTTGAGGCGGTTCACGCTCCGCAGCAGGGTCGACTTGCCGCATCCGCTGGGGCCGATGAGCGCCGTGACCTTGTTGTTCGGGATCGGCATCGTGATGCCGTGGAGCGCCTGCTTGCCTCCATACCAGAGATTGAACCGGTCGATCTCGAGCACCGGTGGCGCCTCGAGAACCTCGGAATGCACCTCGGAGGGCACCTCACGGCCCGCGGCCACGGCCACCAACCGATCGGTGGGGGCTGCTTCCGGTGCTCCGGCCCGCGCGGATATTGACTCTCCCGACATGCTCATGACGAAAACGCTGCGTGGCTGCAGAACTCTCCGAGGATTTTCAATCGTACCAGATCGCGCTCACCCTGGCAGGTGAGCGGATCGCGAGTGGCTAAAACTGTTGGGAGACATAGCGGCGCTTCAGCCGGGAACGGATCCAGATCGCGGCCACGTTGAGCAGCGCGATGATGGCCACCAGCAGGAACGTGATCGTGAACACCATCGGCTTGGCCGCCTGGCTGTTGGGGCTCTGGAAGCCGACGTCATAAATGAGGTAGGCGAGGTGCATGAACTCCCGCTCCGGATGGACGAACGGAAAGGTACCGTCGATAGGCAGGTCGAGCGCGAGTTTCTTGACGCCGACGAGCATCAGCGGAGCCACCTCGCCCGCCCCCCGCGCCATCGCCAAGATGAGGCCGGTCATGATGCCCGGAAGGGCTCGGGGCAGCACGATCCGCCGGATCGTCTGCCACTTGCCGGCTCCGCACGCATACGACCCCTCACGCATGGAGTTGGGAACGGCGGAGAGTGCCTCCTCGGTGGCCACGATCACCACCGGCAGCGTCAGAAGCGCGAGTGTGAGCGACGCCCAGAGCAGGCCGCCGGTGCCGAACGTGGGCTGCTTGTCGGCCACGAGGCTCGCGTGGAAGAAGAGTTCGTCGATGCCGCCGCCGAGACCGTAGCAGAAGAACCCCAGGCCGAAGGCGCCGTAGACGATGCTCGGCACGCCCGCGAGGTTGTTGATCGCGATCCGCACCGCCGCGGTCACGGGGCCACTAGACGCATATTCGCGGAGATAGAGCGCGGCCAACACCCCGAAGGGCGCCACCAGCAGTGCCATGATCAGCGTCATGGCAACGGTGCCCCAGATCGCGGGAAACACGCCTCCGGCACTGTTGGCCTCGCGGGGATCGTCACCGAGAAACTCCCGCCAGCGGCTGCCATAGACACCGAGTTTGCCGGCCATCGACAGCCGGTTCGGCTGGCAGGCCCGCACGATGCCGTCAAGCGGAAGCACCTTCTTGATGCCGTCGGCGGTTTCGATTTCGAGCCCCCAGCCCTCGTTCTCCCGTCGTAGTCGCCCTGTTCGGTCGTCCAACTCTGCAGACTGTCGGCCGACCCTCGCGACGACCTCCTCTTCCGCGGCGATCGCCGCGGCCTGAGCGGCCGATGGAGCCCCGGACCCCGGGGCTGCCGAACCGGCGTCGAGCCCAGCCTGCACCACGGCAAGTCGCGCGGCCCGAAGTGCGCGTTGCAACCGGCCGCGTTCGTGCCTGTCGATCCGCATCGCCTCCCGCCAACGCCGCCGCACGGCAGGATGCTCCTGCATGAAGGCTTTCCAGGTCTCTTCAGAGCCGACGGCAACCACCTCATCACCGTGCAGCAACCGCACAGGGAAGCCGTGAAACCGCCCCCCCTCGAGTCGCTCCACGACCGTGGCCCACTCCGGCTGACTCACCCGCGCAATCCCCGTGTCGTCAAACCATTCGTAATGGTTGCCCGAGACTTCGAAGTTCGCGGTCCGTACGAGGCGACGCCTCCCGTGACCGACGGCCTTTGCCGTGGCGGTCTGAGCCTCTTCCCGTTCAGACACTTCGCCCAGCACTCTTCGACCGTCAGCCAACTCAACGAGTTCGAGCGGCACGGGCCAGAACGTGCTCGCACCGCGGAACGCAATGAATGCGAGCAGGCCGGTGATCATCATGATCGCCAATGCCAGGGCCCCGCCGGTCAGCCACACCCAAGGCTCTCCGTGGGCCGTGAGGCTCGAATACGTCGACCTCATCCGTCGAGGCCGCTGCGTGTCAGAGCTCATGGGACCTCCTGCGAAACCGCTGCCGAATGATCTCTGCAGCGGTATTGACCACGAAGGTCATGCCAAAGAGCGTGAGGGCGGCCAGGAAGAGCACACGGTAGTGAGCACTGCCCCGGGCGGCCTCAGGAAGCTCCGTGGCGATCGCGGCGGACAAAGTCTGGAAGCCGTTGAACAGATTCCAGCCCATGAGCGGAGTGTTGCCCGCCGCCATCAGCACGATCATGGTCTCCCCGACAGCCCGCCCCAGACCGATCATCACGGCCGAGAACAGGCCGCTGGCGGCGGCCGGTACGATCACGCGGATTGCCGTCTGCCACGGAGTGGCACCCGCTCCAAGCGAGGCGCTGCGGAGGTGATCGGGCACGCTCGACAACGCGTCGTCGGCAATCGTGAAAATCAGCGGGATGATGGCGAAGCTCATGCCGATGGCGACGATCAGTGCATTGCGTTGCACGTACGTGCCGAAGAGTCCCCCGCGGGTATCGAGACGCAGCGCATCGAGAAACGACGCGGCGGCGATGGCCAGGGCGAGCGCCAGAGCGATGGAAATCGCAAAGGTGCCCAGTGACACGACCGCCGCCTGGTGCTGCGACCATCCGCGACTATTCCGACGCAGCCACGGGTTGACGAACCGCCCCATCAGCATCGCCGACAACACACCTGCCAGCGGCAGCAGGGCGAGCACCCAGCCGCCGAAGCCGCTGCCGCCGCGTCCGTCCAGCCACGCGGCGACATCGCCGTTGAACAGCAGTCGTTCCATGGGAACCGCGGCAGCCCCCGCCACCGCAGCCCCCGCCGGCAGCGCGACGGCGACGATGAGAGGAAACCTCCAAGCCGCATACCGGCTTCGCCAGCCTGGCGACAGCAGCTGCCAGAGAAACGCGCCCGTGAGCAGCGTCAGCGGCACGCAAAACAGTCCTGCCAGCATCGTCATCAACGACCGTTCGATGATCGGCGCGAAGATGAGCCCGGCCACAAACCCAAGAACCACGCTCGGCAGGCTGGCCATCATCTCGATCGTGGGCTTGATGCGGGCCTTCCAGCGGGGATGCATGAACTGGCTGGCAAAGATCGCCGCCAGAATGGCGATCGGCGTGGCAAAGAGCATCGAGTAGAGCGTTGCCTTGAGCGTGCCGAAGATCAGCGGCACGAGACCGAATTTTGACTCGAACGACTCGTGCCCGGTCGTCTCCCAGGCATGGACATGCTCGGGATATTTCTCGTACCACACCTCGCCAAACAACGATCGCCACGACACCTCTGGATACCCGGCGTTCAACGCCCAGGCCGCCAGCCGTGATCCATCGGCGGCGAGCAGTCTGTTTTCACGGGGCGCGATGAGCAGTTGCCGAGCTGGTGCCTCAAGCCCCCCGGCTTCGCCGCCCCGCAGGGACGCCGCCGTCGCGCCGGTGGTCGTCTGCACGAGACGGATGCCGCCGGAAGCGTCGGCCACCGCCAGCAGCCGGGAACGCGGCGAGGCCGCGAGCGCCGTAATGCCTTGAGCAGGGCCACTCCCCGCAACCGCCGCAAACTCCTTCGCAGCTGCCATCTGCAGGCCGTCCGTGGCGGCTGCGTCGGCCGGACGGGTGGCAAAAAATACCCGAACGACGCCAGCACTGTCGCCAACGGCCAGCGCATTACCGCCGAACACGCGGGCAACGCAGGTCACCGTGTGACCGTCCGGCGCCACGTCGAACGACTCCATCAACACCGGCGACTCCACGTCGCGAATCTCGTACCGCCGCGCAGCGCCATCCGCCGCGATCAGAAACAATTGGTCACCCAGTTCGGACACCCGCACGAACCGCGGTACGAATCCGCTCGTATTCCCGGCGGCATCGGTCGGCTGTCCGTCGATCG
>CANETO010000250.1 GCA_947440895.1 Planctomycetaceae bacterium
AGCAAGCGTGCCCGGCATGCCGAGCCAGCCGGTCGGAGAACCTGGGTCGGGCACGACCATCGTGGCGAACACCTCTCCCCGTCCGGCGTCGAAGGCGACGTGCACCGCCGCGTCATGCCGACCGAGGGCTGCCGCAGTGCCCCGGGCGATCACCTCGCCCGACGACACGCCCACGAGCCGACTGCCGGTGGCCCAGCAGAGGGCCTTGGCCGCTGTCACCCCCACTCGCAGGCCGGTAAATGATCCAGGCCCGCGGACTACGGCCACCAGTTCGGCGGCGGCGGGTGGCCAGCCCAGTTCGGCGGTCACCGCGGCGACCGTGGCCGCCAGCAGCCGGGCATGCTCGCCCGCCGTGGGGAGCGTTCGCATGGCGATCCGGTCGCCGTCGATGGCGGCAACGGATCCTGTCGCGAGGCTGGTGTCGATGGCGAGGGTTTTCATGGGCTGGTTCATGGGCCGGCAGTCGGGAACGCCATGCTGCCAGAACGGCTGCGCCGCTTGACCATGGGTGGAGCCGTTCGTAGGCTCCACGTTAGAAAGCACTGTATAAAGGAAAGCAGCGTTCGTGCGACAGGGCCTGGCGGAGTGGTTGTGATCTCGTGAAGCGGGCCATTATCAGCGACGTTCATGGCAATCTCGAGGCGCTCCGCGCCGTGCTCGAGGATATCGACCAGCAGCAGGTCGACGCTATCTACTGCCTGGGTGACGTGGTCGGCTACGGCCCTAATCCGTGCGAGTGCGTGAAGCTCGTCCGCGACCGTTGCAGCATGGTTTTGCTGGGCAACCACGATCAGGGAGCCCTCTTCGATCCGGACGGATTCAACGTGGGGGCCGAGAAGGCGATCCGCTGGACCCGCTCCCAACTCGAACAGCACGACCGGATGCCGCGGAATTCCGCCGATCAACTCAGCGACTTCCTCGGGGAACTGCCGCGGGTGCATTCCGAGGGGGATCTGTTGTTCGTGCACGGCTCCGCCCGGCGGCCTCTGGACGAATATGTCTTTCCGGAAGACATCTACAACCCGCTCAAGATGGAGCACATTTTCGAACTGTTTGGGAAATACTGCTTCCAGGGACATACCCACATTCCGGGCATCTTCACGACCGCTCCCGATTTCATCTCGCCAGCGGTGCCGAAGTCGGGGCCGAAGCAGGAGCAGCGGTTGCATCTCCCGGCCGGCAAGGCGATGGTGAACTGCGGGAGCGTGGGGCAGCCACGAGACGGCGATTCCCGCGCCTGCTACCTGATCCTGGAGGATGACTCGGTGAGGTTTCGCCGCATCGAGTATCCGTTCGACATCACCTGCCGAAAAATCCATTCGATCACCGACCTCGACAATTTTCTCGGGGATCGTCTGGCGCAGGGCAGATAGCCTGAGCCGAACCCGATATACTCCGAAATAGCCCCGCACTTTCAGGCCGGCTTCAGGCCCGGGCAGGTCGTGGGTTCATCCGGAGTCATTCGTGGAACGTCGCTACGCTCAGTTCATCGCCATTTCCCTGGCCATCGTGCTCGCGGGCCAACTGCTGCAAGTCTGGCTGTTTCCCAAGCCCGTTCGCGACCGGCAGGCCGCTGGCGAGGGCACCGCGGCTGCCCTGCAAGCAGTCGAAAATCCTGGTGACGAAGCAGTTCCACCGTCCGCCGTGGCTGACGAGAAGGAACGCGATGCCGGTGCTGAGTCCCCTGCGGAGGGGGCTGAGCCTGCGGCGACGCGGCAGCGGCACACGCTGGGATCGCTCGATCCCAACGGGCCGACGGGCATGCTCGTCACGCTCACCAGCCGCGGTGCGGCGGTGGAACGGATCGAACTGGCTAGCGAGAGTTTCCACGATCAGGACGATCGTTCCGGCTACATCGGCCACTTGGCTCTCGAGGCGGCCGATGGGGGCTGTCGGATCGGCATCGTGGGGCCGGGCACTCCGGCTGATCAGGCTGGCCTCCGAGCCGGCGACATCATCACGCAGATCGGCAGCACGCCCACGCCCAACCCGCGGAGTCTGCACGAGGCCCTGGCGGACGCCAATCCAGAACAGAAGGTGGCGATGGCAGTTCGCCGCGACGGCCAGACGCTCTCCCGCGAGATCACGCTGGCCCGGCGTCCGCTCGAGGTGGTGCGGCCCGAGTACCGCACGCTTCCGGTCGTTGATCCCGATGCCGAGCCGTGCGATCCACTCTCCTTTCGGCTGTCGCTCGAGGCCCGTGACGGTGGCAAGCGGAGCGAGCCCCTGCTCGAGATTCCAGGGCAGGAACTGGCAGACCTCGACTGGCAGACCGAGGCGGCCGCCGATGGCCGCACGGTGCGGTTCACGCGACGACTCCCAGGCGGGCTGACGGTGGCCAAGGAATATCGTCTCGTCACGGCTCCTGCCGGTGGCGATGAGCAGGCCGGCGGGCAGGGGACAGCCGGCGGGCCCGCCCAGCGGCTCGAACTCGTGATCGAACTGACCGGCGGTGAGCTGCCGACCAGGGTGGCCTATGCCCTCGACGGCCCCACCGGACTGCCCACCGAAGGCTGGTGGTATGCCGCGCGGATCGCCCGGGACTGGGGGACGCTCGCGGTTCGCGATGTGGCCATGCGGTTTGCCGGAGAGCAGAGCACGCTGGTGAGCGGCCTGAAGATGGCCGACGGCTCGCTCGATCATCCAGCCTCTGCCGTCCGCGATTCCAAGCCCCTGTCGTTCGCCGGGGTCGACGCCCTCTACTTCGCCTCGGCCCTGATTCCGGCCACCAGCGGTCTGGATGTGCCCTCGCTCGACGAGGTGCGGCCGCTGGTCGTGGGGGACATTCCGGCTGCTGCCCGCCGAAAACTTGTCGACGTCACCTGCCGGCTCGTTTCGAACGAGTTGGCGGTCGAACCAGGCGCGACGGTGGCCCATCGCTACGAGATCTTCGCGGGCCCCAAGAAGCCTGAACTTCTGGCGCGGTATGGCGCGAAGACCGCCGCGATGGACGACCTTGTCTATTACGGCTGGTTTGGCTGGGTGGCCCGGCCGATGATCGCCGTGTTGCACGCGCTCCATGCCGTGATCGGCAACTACGGAATCGCGATCCTCCTGCTGACCGTGCTCGTTCGCGGGGCCATGTTCCCGGTCAGCCGGAAGCAGGCACTCTCGTCGCAGAAGATGCAGGTGCTTCAGCCGGAGATGAAGGCGATCGCCGAGAAGTATAAGAACGAGCCTGAGAAGCGGACAAAGGCGACCCAGGAACTCTGGCGGAAGCACGACTACAACCCGATGGGTGGCTGCCTCCTCGTCTTCATCCAGATCCCGATCTTCATGGGGCTCTACCGGTCGCTGGCCACAGACATCGAACTGCGGCAGGCGCCGCTGTTCAGTTCGGCGATCCGCTGGTGCTCCAACCTCGCCGCTCCCGATATGTTTTATGACTGGTCGAAGCTGCTGCCCCCCTTCCTGTCGGCGCCGGAGGCCTGGCTGGGGCCGTACCTGAATCTCTTTCCGCTGGCGACGATCGGCCTGTTTCTCTGGCAACAGCAACTCTTCATGCCGCCGGCGGTGGACGAGCAGGCGAAGGTGCAGCAGCAGGTGATGAAGTACATGATGTTCTTCATGGCGCTGATGTTCTTCAAGGTGCCGTGCGGCCTCTGTCTCTACTTCATCGCGTCGAGCCTGTGGGGTATTGCGGAACGCCTTTGGCTGCCGCACACGCTTCCTGCCACGGCCGCCGCGGGCGCGGCGTCCGGCGGCGGCGCGACTGGCAACGGTCGTGTGATCAACGTGCCGTTCGTCACACTCGGCGGCAAGGAGCCGGCCGTGCCGGCCGGTGACGCGGCGAGGCAGAAGCGGCAGTCTCGGAAGAAGCAACGCTGATCACTTTCGTGAAAACGACGCAGTTCATTTCGACCCATGATCCTCTCCGTCGGCATCCTCTCGCTCTGCGTCCTGTTCGTGCTCTGGCATGAGCCGTGGTTCTCGCGGCGGCTGCGGCCGGGAGAGGCGGCGGCGCTCCTTGGCGGAAGGTACGACGATTTGAGCCCCGCCGAGCGGCAACACTTCCAAGCGTTCATGAATGCCGATGACGGCCGGCCGTTTTACATGGTCAACCTGATGAAGTACCGCGAGCGGGCCGACTATCGGCCCGGTACGGCGCTCAATGGGTCGACGCCCACCG
>CANETO010000251.1 GCA_947440895.1 Planctomycetaceae bacterium
CTGTCGCTTTTTGCATTCTGGACCAGGCACAGATCGAAGTTGCAGGCATCTTCCGAAATACACACCTACCACGAGGTCATGTGCGTGGTTCGAGCTTTTGGCATTGATGGGCCGAGGGCAGCGTTTCAAGTCGGCGTGGACGCAGGTATGCATCCTGTGCGTGGTCAGGGATATGCTGAGTTTGAATATGTGAGCCCGACAGAGTTACCGTAGCGAAACAGATGCATGCAAGCCTATGTTCTGCTTCTCAGTATCCGGCGACTGCAACGTTACCTTCCCAGGAATCGAAATCATGGTCATGCGTTGTTTCCAACTAGTGGTCATTCTTTCTGCCCTCTGCCATCATTGCGGGCCTTCCGTCTGCTTGGCTGAAATTCCGGCCGAGGGGGCTCAGGCAGTCCTGGAGGCCGGCAATCGGCGGTTTCTCGACGGGAAGGCGGTCGCCCATACGTGGCAGCGAGAGAAGGTCGCCAAGACCGGCACCGAGGGGCAGTCGCCGTCGATCGGGGTCCTGACCTGCGCCGACTCACGGGTGCCCGTCGAGATGATCTTTGACATGGGCGTCGGTGACCTGTTTGTCTGCCGCAACGCCGGCGGCTTCGACACGCCCGAGGTGAACGCCACCTTTGAATACGGCGTCGCCGCTCTTGGCGTGCATACGATCCTCGTGCTGGGCCACACGCAATGCGGCGCCGTCATTGCCACGCTCGATGGAAAACCTCTTCCCGGCAATATGTCGAGGCTCACCGACGCCCTCCGGCCCGGGATCGGAGCTATCCGCAGGAATCTATCCAAGGATGCCAAGGTCAACGCAGCCGTGGAGGCCGTTGTACGCTTCCAAATGCGGGCTCTTATCGACAGCAGCGACCTCCTCGCCGAAGCCCGTAAGCAGGGAAAGCTTCGCATCATCGGTGGAGTCTATGACGTCGATACCGGACGTGTTGAATTCCTCGACGCAGAGGGGCAAAAGACAGCGCCGTGAGACGTGTCGTGGCCGCACCCGGGAACGCATGTTCGTAGATGCCCGTGGCCGTGAGAGTGTGGACGGTGAGTGCCTAAAACGTGGCCAGAGATGGCGTCACGCGGGATCGTCCAGGCGAACCGCTACTCGTCGCTGAGCAGGAGCGCCCAGCCGTGGAGGCCGCCCAGATGCGCTAAGGTAATCCGCACAGCGGCCAGCATGGGGTAGGCGAGAATCAGGCCAAGGATTCCCCAGGCCCAGCCCCAGTAGGAAAGCCAGAGAAAGAGCAGCGTCGGATCGAGATTGAGCTGTTTGCCCGACATTCGCAGTTCGAAGAAGTCGATCCAGAAAATGCGGTTGAGCACGATCAACGCGGAGAGCAGCGTTGCGAGCACCGCACTGTCGAGGTCGAGGTAGGCCATCACGAGCGGTGGAATACAGGCGGCCATGCTACCGATGTACGTGATGTAATTGGCAGCGAAAAACAGAAATGCCCAGAGCATCCAGTGGTCGAGACCGAAAAGGTACATGATCATGCCAGCCGAGACCGCCATGCCCAACCCTGCCGCCGTCTTCACCACCATGAACCGCTCCATCGATTCCGTGATGCCCTCGCCGATAGCCACCAGTCGCGATCCCCGCTCGCCGGGGAATGCGCGGAGCACGCGGGACTTCAGTTTGCGGCTGCCGAGGAATAGGAAGACGAGGTAGCAGAACACCACGACGAAAAGCTCCGCGACGTGAAGCCCGTGCGAAAAGACATAGTCCAGCACATCCTGGGAGGTGATGCGGAAGAGATCGGTGAACGTCGTGCGTAGGGGCTTGATGACGGGGCGCCGCGTCGGTGACGCCGAGCTGGGCTCGCGTTCGGTCCGGGGCGCTGTTGTAGGCGTTGTGGCGGCGGCGTCGGTTGTCGACGAACTGCCGAGAAGGTCTGCTGTCTGTTCCGGAAGGGGCTCCATGAAGAGGTCCGCTGCCTCCTCTACCGGGGCCCGGGACGACGGCTTCGCGGTGGCGTTGTTGCCATCGCTCACGGCTGCTGGAGACGGCTGCGATTGGGCGGCAATGCTGGGCCACCACGCGACCATATAGCCGGCGATACGGTCCTCGTATCGCGGCCACGTCTTTTGGAAGACATCGGCCTCGCGGTAGACGAATTGGGCGGTGAGAATCGAGAAGATGAGCGTCAGGCCGATGAGCGCGGGGTAGGCGGTCCACGGCTGCATCCCCAGTCGGACGAGCGACTTCGCGCCGAACTGCGTGGCATGAAAGAGAAAGAGCGCCACGAGAAAGGGCTGCAGCACGGGCCCCATGACCGTGGCCGCGGTGCCGAAGGCCAGTACGGCAAGGGCGACGAGCGCCGCAGTGCCCGCCGACGCGGCACGTTCATCGCATACCGCAGGCTCTGGGTGGGGCTGGTTGTGGGGCTCGGGGCTCAGGGAGTTCATACCGACAGTGTACGCCGAAACGGGGGCGACCGGGGCCCTCACTCCGCCGGCACCGGCACGGCCAGTGGGGGATCGCCGGCGGCCGTCAGGCTGACAGCGCCGTTGAGCACTCGCTGTTTATCGGTGATCAGGAGTTGCACATCCGGCGCCACACGGCCGCCCTCTGCCCGTACCGTGAATTCATGCCGTACCCGGCCGGTCTCCGGCTCGACGATGTGCACCGCCCGCAGGCAGCCGGGGGTCACGCAGACCCTCGCGCACGGGAGCTTGTCAGCCAAGGCGGCGGGATGACTCTCCAGCACGGAAAGTTGCACGTGGTCGGCAGCGTCAGCCGGCGCCAGAACGACGCGGATCACAGATCCCGGTAGCCCCGTCAGCTCCAGTCGACGCTCGACGCCGGGAGCCAGGTCAGCGAGCGGCACGGCGACGTCCGGGGCGGTCTTCGTGAAGCGGAACCAGCCGCGGATTTCGGCCCTGTCGAACGATCGCGGCCAACGCATCGCCACGAGATCGAGCACTGGCACCGGTCGATTGGGCTGGAATGAAGGGTCGTAGAAGACGAATGGGACGCCCACTGAGCCGTCGCTCGAGCGGGGTACAATTTCCACCCAGCTCTCGGTAGGACGGGGTGAGAACTCCGCGGCGTTCGCATTCTGGACAGACAGCGGAAAGCGGATCGTTTCGCCGAATCGCGAGGCCAGATGGGCGCCCACGAAGAGCAGCCGCTGTGGATCAGAAGGGGCGGAGAGATTGGTGCGGCTATCTCGCAGGCCCTGCTCCGTGCCGCCATCGTAACGGCGGAACTCGAGTGTTCTGCCGCCGCCGCCGATGGAGAGGTCCATTGCCTCGCCGCCCTCCGTTTCGAAGCCGCGCCGCGGCGGATTCGCCCCGGATTCGAGCACTGCCTCATAGGCCTGCGGCCGACCGGCGAGTGGCGGCGGCAGCGTCAGCGATGCGCCGAGGCCGGCGGTCTCCCGAGGTGCATTCGGCCCCCGCACCTGCCACCGTATGACCCGCATCGATTCACGCAGTGACTTCGCCAGCGAGTCGGCGTTGGCGGCCTCGTAGAAACGGCCGCCGGAGCCGGTGGCAAGATTGCGGACCTCGTCCATTCGCGATGCACGGTCGGCCCCGTTGGGGGCGAAACCGAAGCCCACGACGTCGATCCGCAGGGGAATCCGGCGGCGGCCATTCTTCCGCCTCAACTGGTCCTCCACGCCCGATGCGGTCACGTAGCGGCCGCCTGTCTGATCGTTCGCTCCGTCGGTGACCACGAGGACGTGGCCGGGCAGGTCGGTGCGGCCGCCATCGAAGTCGGTCGTCAACGCCTCTGAAATCGCGAGATAGAGTGGGGTTTCACCACCGGGCTCGAGTGGCGACAGCGTCATGCCGATGCGTTCCACCACGGCTCGAGTGAGCGATTGCATTGGCAACACCTGTTCCACATCGTCCCCCGGCACCAGAGTGAACGGCTCGCCGGCGCGGCCCGCACCGGCCTTGGCGGCGGTGCCGGCGGGTGTGAGCCCGGCGACATACTTCCCGTCCTTGTCGCGCGACCACTTGGTGCGGTGACCGTAGAGCCAGAGCGACACGTCCCAGCGGCCGGAGGTGGCCATGCTCGTGAGGAGTTCGGCGACCGCTGCCCTGCCCGCATCGAGCCGAGTCCGACCGTCGGCAAGTCGCTGCCCCATGCTGCCCGAGCAGTCGAAGACGATC